>NZ_QOZT01000080.1:0-17515 GCF_003345135.1 Acidovorax sp. BoFeN1 | reverse complement strand
GGGTGGTGGTGGCGGGGCGCCCGATGTATCCGCTGCGAACCGTATCGAACCGTTCGATCCGAGCCTGGGCAAGACCCTCCGGTCAGCAGCCCCCTTGCCGAGCGCTGCAGGGCGTGCTTCACAGGCCGCGCCGGTGCGGTTGGGGCCGCTGGCGGCCCCGGCGCTGCAGTCGCTGCAAAAAAAGGCAGCAGTCATCTCGGGCAGCGGTATGCGCCAGCAGATTGGCCTGGCAAGGGATGTGTCCGCCACGGCCACTTCGTCTGGCCTGCGGGGCCTGTTGCAGTGGACCCCCACAGATCGCGGCACGCAGCGTGCCTCCATCAGCTTTGAGGCGCAAGGCGCGAAGGGGGTGCGCCTGGGCATGCTGGTGCGCGCGATTCCGGCGGGGAGCACGCTGCGCTTTTATGCGCAGGCCGGTGAGGCGGTGTTCGAGGTGTCGGGCGACGAGGTTCTGCGTACCCTGGCGCGCAACCTGCAGGCGGGCGACACCGGTGATGCCGCCCGCACCTACTGGAGTCCCGATTTCGGCGGTGCCGAGACCACGCTGGAGGTGGAGCTGCCCGCTGATGCCGAGCTGGCCCAACTTGACATCGCCGTGCCCACGCTATCGCACTTTTTTGATTCACCCGAAAGTGCAGCGCAACAGAGCCTGACCAAGGCGGCCACGGCAGACACCTGCAATATCGACGTGTCGTGCCGGCCCGAATACAGCAGTGAAAGCCGCTCGGTGGCGCGCGTGACTTTCGTCGATAACGGCACCGGTTACCTGTGCACGGGGACGCTGCTCAACGACGTGCAGTCGAGCACCACGCCGTATTTCCTGACGGCCCACCATTGCATTTCCACGCAATCAGCGGCGTCTTCTGTAGAGACATATTGGTTTTACCGCTCCGCCGCTTGCAACACCAGCGCGGTCAACGCAGGCGCGCAGCGCCTCTACGGTGGTGCCACCCTGCTGTCGGCACAGGCGGCCACCGACACATCCTTCATTCGGCTGAACGCTGCGCCGCCGGCTGGCGTCGTGTTCGCTGGCTCGTATTTCGGGGCCGTGGCCGAAGGCACCGTCACTGCCGGCATCCACCATCCTCAGGGTGACCTGCAAAAGCTCTATGAAGGCGCAGTGAAGCAGTTTGCCACCTGCACTATTGACGCAGACGTGAATAAAAACCTGTTGACATGCCTGGTGAGCGCGCCGCAAGACGCGCGTTTCCTGACCGTGGGGGTGACTGCTGGCACGACGGAGGCTGGTAGCAGCGGCTCCAGCCTGTTCGTGCCCATTGGCGGCAAGCGCTATGTGGCCGGACAGCTGGCGGGCGGTGCCGCAAGTTGCCAGAACCCCACAGGCTATGACTACTACGGCCGTTACGACCTCGCATTCCAGGCAGCCCTCAAGAACTGGCTGAAACCCACGCCATGAGCCCGCACGCACATCGCCCCCAGGGGCCGCACATGGCATGACCATTCAGACCGACGACTTCGCCCCTGCGCCGCCCAAGCGCGTCATCTCGGCCGCACCTGCATCGCCGCAGGAAGAAGCCATTGAGCGCGCCTTGCGCCCCAAGCTGCTGCAGGAGTATGTGGGCCAGGCCAAGGCGCGCGAGCAGCTCGAAATCTTCATCGGCGCGGCTAGGAAGCGCGACGAGGCGCTGGACCATGTGCTGCTGTTCGGCCCGCCCGGCCTGGGCAAGACCACGCTGAGCCACATCATTGCGGCCGAGCTGGGCGTGAACCTGCGCCAGACCAGCGGGCCCGTGCTCGAAAAGCCCAAGGACCTCGCGGCACTGCTGACCAACCTTGAAAAGAACGACGTTCTCTTCATCGATGAGATCCATCGCCTCTCGCCCGTGGTCGAAGAAATCCTCTACCCCGCGCTGGAGGACTACCAGATCGACATCATGATCGGCGAGGGGCCGGCGGCGCGTTCCATCAAGCTTGACCTGCAGCCCTTCACCCTGGTGGGTGCCACCACGCGCGCGGGCATGCTCACCAACCCGCTGCGCGACCGCTTTGGCATCGTGGCGCGGCTGGAGTTTTATACGCCCGAGGAGCTGGCGCGCATCGTCACGCGCAGTGCGGGATTGCTGGGCACGCCCATGGACGAGGCCGGCGGCTTTGAGCTGGCGCGGCGCTCGCGCGGCACGCCGCGCATCGCCAACCGGCTGCTGCGGCGCGTGCGCGACTATGCCGAGGTCAAAGGTTCGGGCCGCATCACGCTCGATATCGCCAACCGGGCGCTCGCCATGCTGGACGTGGACCCCCAGGGCTTTGACGTGATGGACCGCAAGCTCCTGGAGGCGCTGATCCACCGCTTTGATGGCGGCCCTGTGGGCCTGGACAACATCGCCGCCAGCATTGGCGAAGAGGCGGGCACCATCGAGGACGTGATCGAGCCCTACCTGATCCAGCAGGGCTACCTGCAGCGCACGCCGCGCGGTCGCATTGCCACGCTGGCCGCTTATCGCCACCTGGGGGTCACGCCCCCGCAAGCGGCCGGCGGACTGTTTTCTGAATGATGGAGTGGCACCCATGGCACTGAGGAGTTTGCGGTGAACAAACGCTGGCTCGCGCTGGCGTTGGGCGTTGCCGTGCTGGCGGGGGCCGCCGCTGTTGGTGCAATGGCACTGCGCGGCCCGCAGGTCGATGCCCTGGTGCTGCAGCAGGCCCCGCTCGTGCGCACGCTGCAGTTTTCGGCCCGTGTGGCCACGCTGTCGCGCGTGGACGTGGGCAGCACGGTCACCGGCCGGGTGGCGCAGGTGCGTGTGGCAGAAGGCGCGCAGGTGCGCCAGGGCGATGTGCTCGTGCAGCTCGAATCGGAGGAACTGCGCGCCGCCTTGGCGCAGGCGCTGGCCTCCGAGCGCCAGGCCCAGGCGCGCCTGGCCGGCTTGCGCAGCAGCGGCCGCACGGCCACGCAGGCGGCAGTGGCCCAGGCCGACGCCACGCTGCAGGCCGCCAGCGCCAGCCTGGCGCGGGTGCAGCAACTGGTGGCCGAGGGTTTTTACAGCCCCGCGCAGCTCGACGAGGCCCGGCGGGCGGTCGACGTGGCGCGGGCGCAGCAGCTCAGCGCGCAGGCACAGATGCAGGCCAATGCCGATGCCGGCAGCGATGTAGTGCAGGCCCAGGCGCAGTGGGCGCTGGCCCAGGCGGCTACCGTGGCGGCCCGGGCGCGCCTGGCGCAGACCGATCTGCTCGCACCGGCCGATGCCCGCGTGCTGGTGCGCGAGGTGGAGCCGGGGCAGATCGTGCAACCCGGTAAAGCCTTGCTCAGCCTGGCGTTGGCCGGACCCACGCAACTGGTGGCGCAGGTGGATGAGCGCTTTCTCGACCAGTTGCAGCCGGGACAGAAAGCCACGGTGGTAGCTGATGCCTTTGCCGGCCAGCGCTTCGCGGCGCGTGTGCTTTCCATTGCGCCTGCGGTGGATGCTCAGCGCGGCGCCATCGAGGTGAAATTTGCGCTGGAGCAGCAGGTGCCCGGCTTTTTGCGCGAGGACATGACCCTGTCGGTCGAGGTGGAGACCGCCCGGCGCGAAAGCGCGCTCGTACTGCCCCTGGCGGCACTGCGCGGTGCCGTGGCGGGTGACGCGGGTACCGTGCTGGTGCTGCAAGAAGGCCGCGCCCAGAACCTCCAGGTGCGGCTGGGCTTGCGCACGCTCGATGCGGTGGAAGTGCTGGATGGCCTGAAAGAAGGTGACGCCGTGCTGCTCGGCGGCGCCATGCAGGCCGGCGACCGCGTGCGGGCTCGCATGGTGGAATGGACCGCAGGTGCGGCCGCCCCCGGTGCTGCCGCACAGGGCAAAGGGCAGGGGGGCGACGCCGGCTCCGCGCTGACCAACGCCATGGGCCGCTGAGCTGCCATGCTGATCTGGCCCGGTTTTGAATGGCGTGTGGCGCTGCGCTTTCTGCGCGAGGGGCGCATGCAGACGCTGCTCATCATCGTGGGCGTGGCGGCGGGGGTGGCGGTGATTGCCTACGTCTCGGCGCTGATCAACGGCCTGCAGTCCAACACCCTGGCCAAGACGCTGGGCGCCCAGGCGCATATCAGTCTGCGGGCACCGGACGACCTGGTGACGCCGGCGGCACTGCCGGTGGTTGGCGCAGCCGTGCTCACCGAAACCCAGCCGCGTGCGCAGCGCCTGCGCTCGGTGGCCAACTGGCAGGCACTGGTGCCGCTGCTGGAACGCCTGCCCGACGTGGCCGGGGTGTCGCCCATGGTGTCGGGCAGTGGTCTGGCCTTGCGCGGTGAGGCATCGCAAGCCATCGCGCTGATGGGCGTCGATCTGGACCGCTATGACCGCGTGGTGGGGCTGCGCTCCAAAGTGGTCAGCGGCAGTGCGCGGCTGGCGCCCGGCGAGGCGATCGTGGGGCGCGAGCTGGCGGCCGACCTGGGCGTGCGTGTGGGTGACCGCCTCACGGTGCAGACGAGCGGCGCGGGTGGGTCGGTGAGCGACGCAGTGCGCGTGACCGCGCTGGTGGACCTGGGTGTGAAAGACCTCAACCGGCGCACCGTGATCGTGCCGTTGCGCGCCGCGCAAAGCCTGCTGGCACTGCCCGGTGGTGCCACCCAGCTCGACCTGACGCTCAAGGACGTGTGGGTGGCCCAGACCCTGGCGCGCGCGCTGCAGGGGCAGTTTCCCTACAAGATTGAAAGCTGGCAAGAGAGCAATGCGCAGCTGGTGTCGGCGCTGAATGCGCAGTCGATCAGCACCTCCATCATTCGCGGCGTGGTGCTGGCCGTGGTGGTGCTGGGCATCGCCAGCGTGCTGGTGGTGTCGGTGGTGCAAAAGGGCCGCGAAATCGGCATATTGCGCGCCATGGGCGCGACCCGGGGGCAGGTGCTGCGCGTGTTTCTGGTGCAGGGCGCCGTGGTGGGGGTGCTGGGTTCGGTGCTGGGCCTTTTGCTGGCGGTGGCGCTGATCTGGGTGTTCACCCATTTTGTGCGCGGCTCCGACGGCATGCCGCTGTTTTCGATTGCGCTGCCGCCCGCCATGGCATTGCAGGTGGCGCTGATTGCATCGGTCTGTGGCGTGCTGGCCGCCGTGGCCCCGGCGCGCCGTGCGGCGGCGCTGGACCCGGCGCAAGCCATTCGCATGTGAGGCCCGTTTGAACGCCGCCGCTACCGCCACCCCCGAACTGATCGCGCTCGATGCCGTGCGCAAAAGCTACAACCTGGGCCGACCCAGCGAGGCCGAGGTGTTGCACGGCATCACCTTGCAGGTGCGCCGTGGCGAGTTCATTGCCCTGATGGGGCCCTCAGGATCGGGCAAGAGCACGCTGCTCAATATCCTGGGCCTGCTCGAGTCCATGACGTCCGGCAGCTACCGGCTCGACGGCGAAGCGGTACAGGGTCTTCAAGATGCCGCGCTGACGCTGCGCCGTCGCCGCACGCTGGGGTTTGTCTTCCAGTTCCACCACCTGCTGCCCGCGTTCTCGGCGCTGGAAAACGTGACGCTTCCGGCCCTCATGGCCGAAGGCCGCGTCAGCAGCGCGCAGCGCGAGCACGCGCGCAGCCTGCTGGCCGCCGTGGGCCTGGCGCAGGCCATGGACAAGCGTCCGGGGGAACTGTCGGGGGGCATGCAGCAGCGTGTGGCCATTGCCCGCGCGCTGGTCATGAACCCGCCGCTGGTGCTGGCCGACGAGCCCACTGGCAACCTGGATACCGCCTCGTCCGCAGAGGTGTTTGCCCTGCTGCGCAGCATTCATGCCGAGCGCGGCACGAGTTTTGTGGTGGTCACGCACGACCCGCGGCTGGCGGCACGCTGCGACCGGCTGGTGGAGCTGATCGACGGGCGCATTGCGCGCGACGAGGCGGTCACTGCGGGGGTGGAGCCTGCGCCCAGCGCGCTGCCGGTGTGAGGGCAGCGGGGCGGTGGAGCGTTGCTCCGCACCGCAAAAAATGCTATTTATTTGATAGCTATTAGCGCTTGCTGTATAAGCGCTAGAGGCCTATTTGACCAAAAATCCGCAGGCGCTCTCAGTGCGAGGTGCCTTCCGAGCGCGTGATCTTGTTCCACACGTTGTATTTGCCTACAGGCTTGCTCATGGGCAGGCGCTTGACCTCCTTGAGGGTCTGCGCGTCAAACACGATGATGGCGCCGTCTGTCTCCCACACGCTGACCAGGGCGTAGCGGCCGTCCTTGGTGAACTCGGTGTGCGCCAGCGTGCGGCCGGGCTCGCGCAGCGTGGCCATGGGCGTCAGCGTGGTTTTGTCGATGAGTGTGAGCGTGTCTTTGGCGGTGGGGCTCATCATCGAGTCGGCCCAGGCATAGCGGGTGGTCTCGTGGCTGCGCATAAAAAAGCCAGGCCCGGGGGTGGGAATGGTCTTGACCGTTTTCCAGGTCTTCATGTCGATCACGTCGATGGCGCCGTCTTTGAGGTTCGGGCTGGCCAGCACGGTGGTGCCGTTCCAGGCAAAGGTGATGCCCGAGCCCAGGTGGGGCATGCCGGCAATCGGCAGCTCGGCAATCTTGCGCCGCACATCGAGGTTGACCACCTGCGCCGTGGGGGCGCCGTCGGCCGCACCGGACTTGGGCCGGGTCGAGCCCAGCACATGGCGGTAGCTCTGGTCGAAAAAGAAGTCGTCCAGCGGCTCATCGAGCGGCGTGCGGCGCACGCCCTGGTAGCCGGGCTTGGCGATGGCCTCGCCCATCTTGTAGTCGTGCACCAGGCCGTCATAGATCGGCGGTGCCTTGGGGTCGTAGGAAATCTCCCAGACCTCGGGAATGTCCTTGAGCGCCACGACAAAACTCTTGCGCGGGGCAGCGTCGTACACCGCAGACACGCGCGAGGCCTCCTTGCCGTCGAGCGTGGTGGCGTCATAGCGTTTGACAAAGTTCAGATCGGCGTCGAACAGCACCACGGTACGCGGCAGGTAGTTGGCGGCCATGACCCAGCGCCCGTCGCCGCTGACGGCCACGTTGCGCATGTTCAGGCCGGCGCGCACCTCGGCCACCACGGTGAGGTTCCACAGGTCGTATTTGGTGATCCAGCCGTCGCGCGAGCCAAAGAACACAAAGCGCCCGTCGGGTGTGAACTTGGGGCCGCCGTGCAGCGCGTAGCGGCTGGCAAAGCGGTGGATGACCTCGAAGCGGTCGCCGTCGACCAGCGAGACATGGTGGTCACCGCCTTCGACCACCACAAACAGGTTCATGGGATCGGCCTTCCAGCTGGGGCGGGCCGGCAGGTTTCTGGTGCCTGCGGTTTCAACGCGCGAGGCGCGCACATCGTCATCGCTCCACGCCGGTGCGGGGGTGACCGGCTGGTAGATCCATTCGGTCAGTGCCGCAATGTCTGCGGGGGCCAGCGTGGCGGCGAAGCCCCCCATTTGCGTGGCGGCGCGGCCCTGCTGGATGACCTTCAGCGCTTCGGGGCGACGCAGGCGTGCCAGGCTCTCGGGCAGCAGCGCCGGGCCCATGCCGCCAGTGCGCTGGGCACCGTGGCAGCTGGCGCAGTGTTCGCCGTACAGCGCGGCAGCAGAGGCGGCGGTGGTGGGCGCGGCAGTCTTGGCGGCTGCCGTGCTGGCCGTAGCTGTGGCGCTGTGGGTCTGCGCCTGGGCCAGGCCGTGGCCCATCCAGAGCAGGCCCGCGCTCAAGGCCAGGTGTGCGGCGCCGGTTGCAAAGCGGCGCAGAGTGTCATGCATGTTCGTTCTCCGGGTGGATGTCGATGGTGCGGCGGCCCTTGCTGAAAGGCGTCAGCGCCACGCGCTGTGCGTCGCTGCCTGCTTGCAGCCCGATCTCGTCGTCGCGCAGGTAGCAGCCGGGGTCTTCGGCCCAGGCATCGCCCGTGAGTTGCTGGGCACGCACGCGCGTGTTGCCGCCGCAGATGCTGAAGTAGTGGCACACAGCGCAGCGCCCACCCACCGGGCGCGGCTTGGCCTTGAGGCCCGCCATCAGCGGCTCGGAGGTGTCGGACCAGATGGCCGAGAACGGGCGCTGGCGCACGTTGCCCAGGTCGTGGTGCCACCACATGGTGTCGGGGTGCACGGTGCCCAGGTTGTCGATGTTGGCCACGTTCACGCCGCTCGAATTGCCGCCCCAGGCGATGAGCCGCTCGCGCAGCGCTGCCTCCCACTGCGGCATGCGTTCGCGCACCCATTGCAGCAGGTAGGGGCCGTCAGTGTCGTTGTTGCCGGTCACGTAGTCTTCTTCGCGGCCTTCCTGCGCGGACTGCCAAGCGCGCTCGAACAGCAGGTCGAGCGCATCGCGCGTGGCCTGGAACTGGGCGTCCTTGCCGCGGTGGATGTTGCCGCGACCGGCATAGTTGAGGTGCGAGAAGTAGAACTTGTCCACGGCCTCGGCGCGCATCAGGTCCAGCAGCGCAGGGAAGTCGTGCGCGTTCATGGCCGTCATGGTGAAACGCAGGCCCACCTTTACACCGCGCTGGTGCAGGTGTCGCACAGCGGCCAGGCTGCGGTCGAAGGCGCCTTCGAGGCGGCGGAAATGGTCGTGCGTTTCGCGCAGGCCATCGAGACTGATGCCCACGTAGTCGAAACCCATGGCCTGGATGCGGTCGGCCATGGGCTCGTCGATCAGGGTGCCATTGGTCGATAGACCCGTGTAGAACTTCATCGCCTTGGCGCGCTCGGCGATCTCGAAGATGTCAGGCCGCATCAGCGGCTCGCCACCCGAAAGAATCAGCACCGGAACGCTATAGGCCTTGAGGTCGTCCATCACGCCGAACACTTCCTGCGTGGACAGCTCGCCCTCGTAGTCGTGGTCGGCCGACAGCGCATAGCAGTGCTTGCAGGTCAGGTTGCAGCGGCGGATCAGGTTCCAGATCACCACCGGGCCCGGCGCCTGGCCGTTGCCTCGGGTGCGTGCAGGGGCGGGATAGGCGCCGGTGGCCTGGGCTTGCGCGAGCTCGCGCATGTATTGGCTGATGCGGAACATGATTAGCTTTCTTGGCTTTGCCGAAGACGCAGGCCGGTCTTCTTGAGGATGGCGGTCGAATATAGGATGTCGTGGCCCCGGCAGGCGGTGCCCAGCAGTTCGCGCACCTGCTCGGCCTGATGCTCGACCTCGGCGCGCGTGCGGCCGTGCAGCATGGCGAACAGGTTGTAGGGCCAGCAGATGCCCCCTGTCGGTGTGCATTGCGCACCGTCTCCCCCCGAGGGGGACTCGGCATCTTGGGAGCGGCCCGGCGATGCCTTCGGCAGGTGGCGCGGGCGGCGGTAGCAGTGGCTCACGCCAGGCAGCTGGCCGATGCGCTCGCCGAGCTGGTCCACCAGGGCGTCGTCCACGTCCCACACGCTCATGCCGTTGGCCGTGAAGCCTAGGCGGTAGTGGTTGGGCACGGCGCCAATGCGGCGGATGAGGCCCGTTTCGAGCATCTGCGCCAGGCGCTCGCGCACCTGCTGGCCGGAGACGCCAAGCTGTTGCCCCACGGCGTCGTAGGGGCGCGGCACCAGCGGCAGGCCGCCCTGGGTGGCGGCCATGAGGGCGCGGTCGAAATCGTCAAGCGCCATGGGCTGCTCCGGTGGCCTGGTGCAGGGGGAGCTTGAGTTCGACGAAAAACTCACGCTCTTTCGGAAATGCCAGAACGGGCAGGCCCGTTTCGGCCTCGATGCGTGTGATGGCCGCCGCGCACTGCGCCGGGGTTTCGGTGCCGAGCACGAACCACATGTTCAGCGCATGGGCGCGCCGGTAGTTGTGCGCGATTTCGGGGTGGGCGTTGACTTGCGCCGTGACGGCCTCGTAGCGCTCCTCGGGCACGGCCATGGCGGCCAGCACGAACAGGCCGCCCGCGCGCTCGATCTGGAATAGCGGGCCAAAGCGGGTGAGCATGCCGCTCTCCAGCAGGGCCGAGAGCCGCCCAATGACGTATTCCTCGGTCCACCCGAATTCGGCGGCCACGTCGGCAAACGGCCGCTCGGTCAGGGGCAGATCGCCGTGCAGGCGCTCCAGCAGGCGGGCATCATCCGGCGACAGCATCGAGCTCCTCCGGCATCGTGGTTTCGGGCAGGGCGCGAAAGCGCCGCGGGCCGGTCTGCTTGAAGCGGCGGCAGGAGAACAGCACCTCGCGCGGGTACTGCGCCAGATCGCAATGATCCAGGACGCGTGCGATGACGTCGCGCACAGCGGTGCGGTCGCGGCCATGCACCATGCAATACAGGTTGTAGGGCCAGCCCCCGGTGCGCTCGCGCCGATAGGCCAGCGTCACGCCGGTCACGCGGGCGAGGGCCTCGCCGCAGGCGTCTACCTCGGCATCCGGGATGTTGAAAACGGTCATGGCGTTGGCGTCAAAGCCCAGCTCGTGGTGGCGCACGATGGCGCCGATGCGCCGCACCGTGCCCTGGTCCAGCCACTGCTGCAGCGTGTGCAGCACCGATTCGGGTGTGCGGCCCAGCGCCTGGGCCCAGGCATCGTAGGGGCGCGGCACCAGCGGAACGCCGTCTTCGAGCAGGGCGGCGAGCGGCCGGTCGGCGCCCTGCACCGGCGTGGCCTCGCGCGCGGCGGCCATGGGAGCGGGGGCGGTGTTGCCGCGCAGATCAAAGCCCAGGTCGATGCGGTAGGCGCGCTGCATGCGCAGCTGCAACGCGGTCAATCCCGTGGCGTCTTCGAGCGAACGCATGGCGGCGCGCACGGCGGCATCGTCCTGCCCGGTCATCACGAACCAGAGGTTGTAGTGGTGCTCGCGCTGGTAGTTGTGGTTGACGCCGGGGTGGCTGGATACCACGGCGGCCACGGCGTCCAGCCGCTCGGGGGGCACCGCCATGGCGGCCAGCAGCGCCGCACCGCCGGCGTTGCCCGCAAAAACCCCGCCGATGCGGCTCAGCGCGCCTTCGCGCTGCAGCCGGGCGTAGCCCGCCAGAACCTCGTCGGTCGACAGGCCCAGCGTGCCCGCGACGTGCGCAAAGGGCTCGCGCACCAGCGGAAAGCCGCGCTGCCAGGGGTTGAGCAGCGCCAGGCGAAGGTCGGCGTCGGGGGCCATCTAGAACCCCACCCGCGCTGCGCGGGACGTGAAGAAGATGCCGCTGGGCGAATCGACCGTCATCGTGGCCTGGGTGGCAAAGGTCTGCGTGTCGATCACGCTGACGCGGTGGGCGTCGCGCGAGCTGATCCAGACCGACTCGCCGCGCGGCGTGAACTCCATATGCAGCACGGCCTTGCCGGGCTCCAGCGTGCGCACGATGCTTTGCGTGGTGGTGTCGATGACCTGCACGCGGTGGTAGTCAGGCACCGAGAAGTTCACCCACACCTGGCGGCCGTCGGGACGGGCCATCACGAACACGGGCTGTCCAGCCACCGGTATGCGGCCGACCTCTTGCCAGGTGTCGGTGTCCACCACCAGCACCTCGTGGCGGCCGATGGCGGGCAGGTAGGCGCGGCGCCCGGCCACGGCCCAGCCGCGCAGGTGCGGCATCTTGTAGACCGGCAGGGGCTCCTGGCCACGGCCGTAGCCGCCCAGGATGCGGCGCACGGTGGGCTTGTCTTCCCACAGGTCCACCATGGCCAGCCCGTCCTCGCCGAACAGGCCCGCGATGTAGTGGCGGCCATTGGGCGTGACCAGCGCGTCATAGGGCTGCTTGCCAATATTGGGCAGCTTGGTGGTAACGGGGCGTGCGGGGTTGGACAGGTCGGTGATCCAGATGGCGTTGGCGTCGAACAGGCTGTAGGCGAAGCGCCGTCCAGGCAGGTCCACCAGCCCGACTACGCGCGAGAGCTTGCCGTTCTCGTATTCGGCCGGGATGTCGGCCACCAGCTCCAGCGTGGTGGTGTCGAAGGCCTTGATGCCGCCGGGCGTGTAGTTTTGTGCCACCACCAGGCGGCCGTCGGCGCTGATGGCGCCGCCAATCGAGTTGCCCGCCTGCATCACGCGGCCAGCGATGCGGTGCGTGAGCAGATCGACCTTGGTGAGCGCGCCATCGCGCCCAAACACAAAGGCGTAGCGGCCATCGCGCGAGAACACCACCGAGGCGTGCGAGAGGTCGCCCAGGCCCTTGACCTCGGCCAGCAGTGTGCGCTGGCTGGTGTTGACGATGGCCAGCGTGCCCGTGGAGCGGGCCACGACAACGCCGAGATCGCCCGTGCCGGTGGCGGCAGGGACACCTGCGCATCCAGCCAGCAACAGGGAGGAGGCGCCCATCAGGGCGAGGCAGTCGCGGCGTTTCATCGGGAATCCTTTTGCGGCTCGGGGAATCCGGCCATCAGTTGCTGGGCAATCCACAGGGCCTCGGCTTCGTTCACCATGGCTTTCCAGGGCGCCATGGGGGTGCCGGGGCGACCGCCGTAGATGGTGGCTGCCAGGGAACCAATCGGTTTGTCGGCCAGTGCCTCGCGGGTGAGCGCGGGCCCCAGGCCACCGGTCAAGCGCAGGCCGTGGCACGAGCCGCAGTCCTGGCGAACCATGCGCACCAGCTCTTGCTGGCGTTGCGCGGTGGGTGGGGCCGGTTGGGCATGAAGCCCGGCGGCGCAGACCATCAGCGCCAACCAGGCAACGGCACGGTGCCAACCTCGAAACACCCCGCCGACCGTGGGATGATGGCCGGCGTTGGAGGGGCGTGGCGTCTGGTGCGCGTTCTTGCAAGGCATGGCGAAATATCGCTGGATTTGCAGCCATCGTCCTTGATTTACATCAAGGACGATGGCCCCGGTCATTTTGACAATGGGGCCATTGTTTACCAACCGTGCCCAGTTTCAATGGGCCATCCCCGATGGACACCGCCAACCCCTCCTCGCAGCCCCCCCTCGGCAACACAGCCGCCGCCCCTTCTGGCGGGGTTCTTCCCCGGCTCGCGCCTTCTGAATGGGGCCGTGTCACTTTGGTGGGCGCGGGTCCGGGCGATGCCGACCTGCTCACGCTCAAGGCGGCCCGTGCGCTGGCCAGCGCCGATCTGGTGCTGTATGACCACCTTGTATCCGATGACGTGCTTCAGCATGTCGCGGCCGGCGCCGAAAGGATTTATGTCGGCAAGCAAAGCCGCAACCACACCTTGCCGCAGGAAGGCATCATCGAACTCATGGTGCGGCTGGCGCAAAGCGGTCGGTCACTGGTGCGCCTGAAGGGTGGCGACCCCTACATTTTTGGGCGCGGCGGCGAAGAGGCAGAGGCGCTGGCTGCTGCCGGCATTGCCTGCGACACCGTGCCCGGCATCAGTGCGGCCCAGGGCGCCGCAGCGGCTACGGGTATCCCCCTCACGCACCGTGACCATGCGGCCATGCTGGTGTTTGCCACCGGCCATCTGCAGGGCGAGGAAGGCGAGCGCACCGTGGCGCTGGACTGGGCGGCGCTGGCGCGGCCCCACCAGACCGTGGTGATTTACATGGGCGTGGGCACCCTGCCCATCATCTGCGCCCAGCTCATCGCCCATGGCCTGCCGGCCAGCACGCCCGCTGCCATGATCGAGCGCGCCACCTTGCCCGGGCAGCGCAGCATTGTGGGCACGCTCCAAACGCTGCCGCAGTTGAGCGTGGCCTACGGCGTGAACCCGCCCGCGCTGGTGATGATTGGGGATACCGTGGCGCTGCACGCGCGCATCGGATCGTCGGCCGAGGTGCTCACCGGGTTCCCGGCGGTGGTCGATGCAGCTACGCCCCAGGCCCTGGCCTGTACCGCCTGACGCGCAGGGGTTCAGCCCGGGCTGGTCTGCGCTGCCGGGTAAGTTTCGACAGGCGCGGGAGTTGCCCCTGGGGCCTGCGCCGCATCCACCCCCAGGCGTGCATCGGCCTGTTCCTGCGACTGGCCGCGCAACCAGCCCCAGACGATGAGCACCTGCGCGGCGTAGTAGGTGGAGAGCACCCAGAACTGCGACATGGGCAAGGCCTGCACAAAGCGGTGGGTGGCCAGAAGCGAGTCGCTCACCATGAAAAGGCATGCGCCCACGGCCACCATGCGCGCCGCGCTGGTGCCCAGGGCCCGTGCGCGCCCCAGGGCCTGCGCCGCCATCAGGGCAATCACCAGCACATAGGCCGCCACCGGGCCGCGCAGTGCAGCAGGCAGACCGCCCGCCCACAAAAAAGCGTACATGGCGGCACCCACGGCGAGTGTGGTCACCAGTGCGCCGCGGTGGGCAAACCACGGCACGCCCTGCCGAAACAGGGCGATGTAGGCCAGGTGCGCACCCAGAAAACTCACCAGGCCGGGAATGAAGAGCCCGTCCAGCATCAAAAACACATCGCCGGCCAGCGACAACCCCAAAGCCAGCACCATGGTGACCCATGGTTTTGCATAAAATCGGCCTCTAGCGCCTATGGATAAAGCGCAGGCAGCTACTAATATTATAGCAATCACCATCGTCAGGGGCTTGAACACCAGGTGCCACTCGGTCCAGCCCACGGCACTGGTGGCGGTGGCCAGCGCACCCGCTTCGATCATCAGGGCCAGCGGCATGCTGATGCGGCCCTGCACCACGGCACCCAGGGCCCATTGCGTGGCCAACAGGGCCGCAAACCATGCGGTGTTGTGGGCCAGCGGGGCACTGTCGGCGTGCCACAAAAACACCGAAACACCCGCCAGCAGCAGCACAAACTGCACGCAGGCGAACCAGCGCGTGGCGCGCGCCATGGCGGGGTTGTAGCGCGGCATCCGGGCGATGTCGAAGGCCGGCTTGGGAAAACGCTCAGCCACATCGGCGGGCCGCCAGCCCGGGGGCTTGAGCCACACGCGCAGCTTGTCGCCCCAGCTGCGCGCGTGCCAGCTGTCGTGCGCCAGCCCGGCATACACCTGGGCATTCGCCCACAGCGGGTCCCAGCTGTTGAGCAGGCCGCGCGTTCCGTACACGCATTTTTCCTTGTCATCCTCGTCCTTGAAGGTGCCGAAGATCCGGTCCCACAGGATCAGGATGCCACCGTAGTTTTTGTCCAGATAGGCATCGTTCACAGCATGGTGCACGCGGTGGTTGCTGGGGCTGCAGAACCAGCGGTCAAACCAGCCCAGCTTGCCCACCTGCTCGGTGTGCACCCAGAACTGGTAGAACAGGTCGATGAGCGCCACCACCGCAAACACCAGCGGCGGCACGCCCGCCAAGGCCATGGGCACGTAGAACACCCAGCCCAGCAGCGCGCCCGAACTGGTCTGGCGCAGGGCGGTGCTGAGGTTGTAGTCCTGGCTTTGGTGGTGCACGGCATGTGCGGCCCACAGCACGGCCGATTCGTGGCCCATGCGGTGCAGCCAGTAGTAACAAAAGTCGTAGAACACCAGTGCCAGCAGCCAGCCGGGCAGGCTGGTCCAGAACGCATCGCTGCGCCACAGCGCCACATGCTCGAACAGGGCGGTGTAAATGCCAATGCGCAGCAGCCGCGTGAACACCGCGCTGGTCTGGCTCAGCATGCCCAGGCCGATGCTGCTCATGGCATCGGCCAGGTGGTAGGTGTTGCGCTGGCGCCTGTGGCCAATGGCCAGCTCGATGGCGATCAGTACAAAAAAGACCGGGGTGGCAAGAACGATGATCTGGCTGGGGCTCATGGGGGGACACCAAAATGTCCGCCGATTCTTGCCCCAATCAGGTCAAAGCGCCTCTGGCATCAACCCTGATGATGCGCTCCACCACGCCCGCGGCCAGCCCGCCGCGCACGCCGATCAAGAAATTGTGCAGATTCACCGTGGGGTCGCAGTGCCCCGGCACCAGCCACAGCATCTGGCCCAGCGCGGGCAGCCGGGCCTGGGGGCCGTCGGCATACAGCACGCCATGCTCGTCGCCGCCGTTGGCGTAGCGCAGGGCGCGCCCCGGTGGCAGCAGGGCCACGGTGGGCAGGCCCGAGTCGATGGCGTGGCTTTTGTGCCCCGCGTCGCACACGGCGTGGCTGCTGCAGGCCGAGATGACCTGTGTTTTCACGAAAAGCGCCTGCTCGAAAACGGGCTGCGCGGGCTCGCGCTCGTTGCGTGCGTAGTCGGCATCCATGAACAGGAACGAGCCCGCCTGCAGCTCACCATACACCCCACTGGCCGCTTCGTGCACCAGCGTGCCCGTGCCCGAGCCGGTGACCAGTGGCACCGGCAGCCCGGCGGCGGTGATGAGGTCGCGCGTGTGGCGCGCGGCCTGCACGGCTGCTGCAATGGCCTCGCGCCGCTCGGCCGCGCCGCGCAGGTGCTGGGCGCGGCCGTGGTAGGCGTGCAGGCCGGCAAACCGTAGCTGGGTGAGCCGTGCCACGGCCTGGGCCAGCGCCAGGGCCGGCTCGCCCGGCGGCACGCCGCAGCGGCCCTGGCCCACGTCGATCTCGACCAGCACGTCGATGCGCGCTTGCGGCGCTGCCTGGGCCATGGCCTCGGCCAGGCGCTGGATGCCCTCGGCGCTGTCCACGGCCAGCGCCAGGCGTCCGCCCTGGGCCTGCAGGCGTGCGGCCAGCCGGGCCACGCGCAGCAGCTTGGGGTGCGCGATGACCTGGTTGGTGATGGTGATGTCGCGCACGCCGCCCGCGGCCAGCGCTTCGGCCTCGGCGGTCTTTTGCACACAGGCGCCCACGGCACCGGCGCGCTGCAGTTGCAGGGCGATTTCGGCGCTCTTGTGCAGCTTGGCGTGCGGGCGCCACAGCACCTGGTGCTTGCGGGCAAAGTCGGCCATGCGCGCGATGTTGCGCTCCATGGCGTCCAGGTCCACCACCAGCGCGGGCGTGTCGATTTGGTCCACGCGCAGGCCGATGCTGGCCTCCAGCGCCCCCGGGAGATCAGGCAGTGGTTTCATCGCGGGCGGCGTTGTCCAGGTGCTGGGTGTCGGCCCAGCCGACCAGGCTCAGGCCCTGGGGGGTCCACAACAAGCGGTTGATGGCCGCGTTGGCCAGCTGCCAGGTGCGCGGCGCCTGGATCTCCTGGCCGGTGGCCAGGCGGTAAATCACGTCGAGCACGCCGCCGTGCGCCACCAGCACGACCTGGTCGCCGGGGTGGCGCGCGGCCAGGCGGTGCACCGTGGCGTTGATGCGCTCGCGCAGTGCGGTCAGCGACTCGCCGCCCTCGGGCGCGTAGTGCGGGTCGCGCTTGCGCCACCGCAGCGCGTCTTCGGGCAGCTCCGCCTCGATCTGCGCAAAGGTGCGGCCCTGAAAGTGGCCAAAACTGCGTTCACGCAGATCGGGCTCGGGTGTGAGGGGTGCGCCCGTGGTGTCGGCCAGGGCCTGTGCCGTGGCCCGGGCGCGCTGCAGATCGCTGGTGTAGATTGCGGCCACGGGCTCGTCGGCGAGGGCCCGCGCCAGCTGCCGCGTCTGCCACAGGCCGGTGTCGTTGAGCGGGATGTCGAGATGCCCCTGGATGCGGGTGTCCACGTTCCAGGCGGTTTCGCCATGGCGTATGGCAATGATGCGGGTGGCATGCATGGAGATTGGGCGCGCCTCAGCGCGGTATTTCAAGGACGATGCGGCGCTGTCCGCTGGGCGGGGTGGGAAAGCCGTTCAGGGCCGCGTCGAACATGGCGGCAAACACGGCCGGGTTGTCGGTCCACACACCCTCGTGCACGGCGCGGGTTTCGTACACCACGGTGCCGCTGGCCGCTTCGCGCAGGATCAGGCCGACTTCGCGCCGGTACAGCGTGGGGGGCGGAAAACGCATCGACAGGCCGCCATAAAAGCCGCGGCCACCGCCCCAGCCACCCCAGCCC
>NZ_QOZT01000007.1:0-85797 GCF_003345135.1 Acidovorax sp. BoFeN1 | reverse complement strand
AGCCCGAGCGCCGCTCGCCCCTGCGCCCCGAGGGGCCCCTCGCAGAGCTGATCTCCGAGCTGCGCAGCTACCAGGCCGAGCTGGAGGCCCAGAACAAGGTTCTGCAATACAGCCAGACGGCCGCCGAAAGCGCCTCGGAGCGCTTTGAGGCCCTGTTTGCCAGCGTGCCACTGGCCCTGATGGTGGTGGACGAATACGACGTGGTGGTGCAGGCCAACTCGATGGCGCAGCGCTCGTTCCAGCCCACCGAGCAAGACCGCCCACTGACGGCGCTGATGCCTTTTGTCTGCGAGGACGACACCCACCGCGTGCAAGAGGCCTTCAGCGTGGCGCGCGCGCAGGGCCACAGCGAAGCCACCGAAGTGGTTTTCATGATTGGCGACACCGGGCGCATCACGGGCGACCTGCACATCGCCTGCATCGAGATGGCCCAGGATGGCGCCGCGCCGGTGCTCCAGTTTTTGTGCGCGGTGATCGACCAGGGCCCCCTGCTGGCCGAGCGCCAGACCTTGCAGCAGCGCAACGAGCAACTGCACGCCAGCGAGAAGCGGCTGGAGGCCATCATCAACTCGGCGCTCGACGCCATCGTCTGCGTGGACCAGCACCAGCGCATCACGGTGTTCAACCCCACGGCGGCCGCGCTGTTCCAGTGCAGCGCCAGCGACGCGCTGGGCAGCCCGCTGGAGCGTTTTCTTCCCGATGCCGCGCAGGCGCTGGCGTTTGCGCAGCTCACCACCCAGGCGCTGCTGGGCGAAATGACGGCGCTTACCGCCAGCGGCAAGGAGCTGGCGGTGGAAGTGAGTGTGTCGTTCGAGCGCCATGCCGAGGGTGAAACCACCACCGTTTTTGCCCGCGACCTCACCGGCCGCAAGAAGGCCGAGGCGCACCGTAACGAGCTGGAAGCCCAGTTGCGTGAATCTCAAAAAATGCAGGCTGTCGGCACCATGGCCGGAGGCATTGCGCACGACTTCAACAACATTCTGGGCGCCATTCTGGGCAACGTCGAGCTGGCCAAGGCCGACTGCAGCCCCGAATCCCCTGTGCTGGAAAGCCTTCACGAGATCGACAAGGCCGGGCGGCGCGCACGCGATCTGGTGCGCCAGATCCTGACCTTCAGTCGCAACGAACCACCCCAGCGCACCCCGGTGGACCTGGCTGAAGTGGTGCACGACACCGAGCGCCTGCTGCGCGTGACCCTGCCTCCCGCCATCGAGCTGCACATGCACCTGTCAACGGGCTTGCCGGCCTTGCTGGCCGATGCCACGCAGGTGGAGCAAGCCCTGCTGAACCTTTGCACCAACGCCGTGCATGCCATTGGCACAGAGCGCGGCATCATCCATGTAGCGGCCGCCCAGGTGCAGCCCGACCACCGCCTGTGCGAGCGGCTGGGCCTGGCACCCACCACCTATGTGGCGCTGTCGGTGCGCGACAACGGCCCGGGCATGGACGCCGCCCTGCTTGGGCGCATTTTTGAGCCTTTTTTCACCACCAAGCCCGTGGGCCAGGGCACAGGGCTGGGCCTGGCGGTGGTGCATGGCGTGATGCGCACCCATGAGGGCGCGGTAGATGTGCACAGTGCGCCAGGCCATGGGAGCCGGTTCACGCTGTATTTTCCCGTGGCCACGGACCACGACACGGCAGCCGCCGCCCTGCCATTGCCCACGGCGCCTGCTGCGCCCGCGCCGGTGGAGCAAGCGGGCGCACAACGCAGCCACCATGTCATGTATGTGGATGACGACGAGGCACTGGTGTTTCTGGTGCAGCGCCTGCTGCGCCGCCGGGGCTACCAGGTGAGCGGGTTCACCGACCCCCACGAAGCCACTGCCGCGCTGCGCGCCGATCCGCAGCGCTATGACCTGCTGGTGACCGACTACAACATGCCCGGTTTTTGCGGCGTGGACCTGGTGCGCGAGGCCCGCCACATCCGCCCCGATCTTCCGGTGGCGCTGGCCTCCGGCTATGTCACGGCAGAAATCGAACAGGCTGCCATGGCCGAG
Source organism: Acidovorax sp. BoFeN1 (assembly GCF_003345135.1). Classification (NCBI taxonomy): domain Bacteria; kingdom Pseudomonadati; phylum Pseudomonadota; class Betaproteobacteria; order Burkholderiales; family Comamonadaceae; genus Acidovorax; species Acidovorax sp. BoFeN1. The sequence goes on along the minus strand of NZ_QOZT01000007.1, from coordinate 83,800 downwards.
GGCGCCAGGGCCCTGATTCACAAGCCCAACGACGTGGAAGAGCTGTGCGCCACCGTGGACCGGCTGGTCAATGGCGGATCCTGACAGCCGCGTGGCGGCGCAAAGTGGCGGGATCGACTGCCTGCATGCAGACGACGACCTGCTGGTGCTGGCCAAGCCATCCGGGTTGCTGTGCGTGCCTGGGCGCGGCCCGGACAAGCAAGATTGCCTGAGCCGCCGGGCGCAACAGCAATGGCCCGAAGCCCTGGTGGTGCACCGGCTCGATCAGGCCACATCGGGCCTGGTGCTGATGGCCCGCAACCCCGAGGCGCAGCGCCGCATGGGCCGCGCTTTCGAGCTGCGCCAGGTGCACAAGCGCTACGAAGCCATTGTGGCCGGGCACATGGCAGCCCCCACCCATGGCGACTGGGCCGAGATCAACCTGCCAATTGCCGCCGACTGGGAACGCCGCCCCTTGCGGGTGATCGATCCCGTGCTGGGCAAACCAAGCCTGACGCGCTGGCGCGCACTGGCGCACGATGAAAGCGCCCACACCACGCGCATCGAACTGGAGCCCGTGACCGGGCGCACGCACCAGTTGCGCGTGCACCTTGCGGCCGTGGGCCACGCCATCCTGGGCGATGCGCTCTATGCCGATGCCGTCACCCACGCACAACACCCCCGGCTGTTGCTGCATGCAGCGTGGCTGGCATTCGAGCACCCCGCTACCGGCCAGCGGATCGAGATTTCATTGCCAGCGCCTTTTTAACCCCTCTGAGTTACATCCGCACAGGCTCTGCGGCACAGCGAGGCAACGTGAACACGCGCTTGGGCTGAAGGTTTCGCCGGGTCAGCCACCTGCACAGCACTGCACGTTGTTTCGGCCCGTTGCCTTGGCCTGGTACAGCGCCTTGTCGGCCTGTTTGACCAGATCCTCAAAGGAAAGGTCGCTCCCCTGGCGCAATGTGGCCACACCAATGCTGACGGTAACGCAGACTGTGGCCCCCTCGTCGCCCACCAGCACCTGCCGTGCCGCCACCGCCTGGCGCAACGACTCGGCCAGGTGCAGCGCATCGTGCGTGTCGGTTTCCGGCAGCACCAGCACGAACTCCTCGCCCCCATAACGCGCCACCGTGTCCACGCCTTGGCGCGTGCGCGCCAGGCAGGTTTGGGCCACTGCGCAAATCACGCGGTCGCCCGCCAGGTGCCCCCAACCGTCATTGACCGCCTTGAACAAGTCGATATCAACCACCATCACCGACAGCGGGTGCCCAAACCGCTGCGCACGCTTGCACTCGTTAACGCCCAATTCCATCAGGGTGCGCCGGTTAGACAGCCCGGTCAGCGAGTCATTGGCTGCCAGCAGTGCCAGCGTGGCATTGAGCTGGCTCAGCAAGGCGTTCTGCGCAGTCAACTGGCGGTTGATCTGTTCAATTTCGTCTTCTCTGCGCTTGCGGTCGTCGATGTTGAACGTCACGCCAATGAAGCGCTTGCCCGGCGTGCTGCTGTTGCCATCCATGATGCGGCCGTAGTTGGCATACCAGACCCACTCGCCACCCCTGGATCGCAGCCGGAACTCGCAGCGGTATTGGGGCGTGTGGCCCGACAGGTGGTCGTCCACTGCTTTTTTCACCTTGCCAAGATCGTCCGGGTGAAACAGCCCATAGATGCCTTGCAGGTCGGAGACGATTTCCTCCTCGCTAAAGCCCAGTTCCACGAACGTCTTGGTTGCGTTGAGGGTGACCTCGCCGGTGATGAGATCGTTCTCCCACAGGTCCAGCCCGGCGGCTTCCAGGGCCAGGGCCAGCCGGTCTCTGTTGAGGTCTGCGTCATCCATGATTGATTTCAGGCCGATGGCGTGGCTGCGCCTGGGCGGCGGCCCGCAAATCCCGCAATCCATCTGAACAAGCCACCATGCCACCCTCCCAGGCCCGCATCCAGGCCCAGTTGTATCCGGTTGATACTATGCCAGCGCCGTTTCAGGTGCCCCCTATTGGAAACCCTGCCCTCTCCCGGTCGCCACAATGTCCCCCTGCGCCCCTGTGCTGCACGACTGCCCTGTCACGCGGGCGGGTACCATGCTGGAATGCCTCAACACCTCATCGTTCTGACGGGCGCATCGCGCGGCATGGGTCTGGCCATGGCGCAACAGTTGCTGCGCCCCGGCCACGCGCTGGTCTGCATCTCGCGCCACCGCAACCCTGATCTCGCCAGTCTGGCCGCCCGGGCCGGTGCCACACTGGAACAGTGGGAGCAAGACCTGTCGCAAGGCGAGCAGGCCGCCCACAGGCTGCAAAGCTGGCTCAGCGCCCACGATCCGCAAACGTTTGCCAGAGCCACCCTCATCAACAATGCCGGGGTCATCCCGCGCATAGCCCCGTTGTCCGCCAGCGACCCGGGCGACCTGGCCCATGCCCTGCGCGTGGGGCTGGAGGCACCCATGCAACTGACCGCCGCCTTCCTCGGTGCAACGGACACCTGGGCCGTGCCGCGCAAGGTGCTCAACATCTCTTCGGGCCTGGGCCGCCGGGCGATGGCCTCGCAGGCGGCCTACTGTGCAGCCAAGGCGGGCATGGACCATTTCACGCGCTGCGTGGCGCTGGACGAGGCGGTCAAGCCGCACGGCGCCAAGGTATGCTCTCTCGCACCCGGTGTGATCGACACCGACATGCAGGTCCAGCTGCGCGGCGCAGACCCGACCGCCTTCCCGGATCGCCAGAATTTCGCCAACCTCAAGACGGGTGGCCAGCTCTCATCGCCCACCGAGGCCGCTACCCGCGTGCTCGCCTGGCTGGAGCGTGCAGACTTCGGCACCAACCCGGTCGCCGACGTGCGCGATGCATGACTCATATTTTCATAGCTGCTAGCGCTTCACCAGCAAGCGCTAGAGGCCAATTTCATTCATATTCCTTCATTCATCCAAGGAGAATCCCATGACCCGTGAAGTCGTCGTTGTCAGCGCAGTGCGCACCGCCATCGGCACCTTTGGTGGCAGCCTGAAAGATGTGCCGCCCACCGAGCTGGGCGCGCTCGTCGTGCGCGAATCGCTAGTGCGTGCCAACGTGGAAGGCAAGGACGTGGGCCACGTGGTGTTCGGCCATGTGGTCAACACCGAGCCCAAGGACATGTACCTGTCGCGCGTGGCCGCCATCAACGGCGGTTGCGGCGAGGGCACGCCCGCCTTCAACGTCAACCGCCTGTGCGGCTCGGGCCTGCAGGCCATCGTGAACGCCAGCCAGTCCATCCTGCTGGGCGATGCCGACGTGGCGATTGGCGGCGGTGCCGAGAACATGAGCCGCGTGCCCTTTGCCAGCCTGAACATGCGCTGGGGCGCCCGCATGGGCGACACCAAAATGGTGGACATGATGATCGGCGCGCTGCACGACCCCTTCCACAACATCCACATGGGCGTGACGGCCGAGAACATCGCCGCCAAGTGGGGCATCACGCGCGAAGACCAGGACCGCCTGGCCGTGGAAAGCCACAACCGCGCCGAGCGCGCCACGCAAGCCGGTGTGTTCAAGGACCAGATCGTGCCGGTCACCTTGAAGAGCAAGAAGGGCGACGTGCTGTACGCCACCGACGAGCACTTCCGCCCCGGCGCCACCATGGAGGACCTGGCCAAGCTCAAGCCCGTGTTCATCAAGGAAAACGGCACCGTGACAGCCGGAAACGCCTCGGGCATCAACGACGCCGCTGCGGCCGTGGTGCTGATGGAAGCCGGTGCCGCCAAGGCCCGTGGCGCCAAGCCGCTGGCCCGCCTGGTGGCCTACGCCCACGCGGGTGTGGACCCCAAATACATGGGCATTGGCCCCGTGCCCGCCACGCAGCTGGCACTGAAAAAAGCCGGCCTCACGGTGAACGACCTCGATGTGATCGAAGCCAACGAAGCCTTCGCCGCCCAGGCCTGCGCCGTCACGCGCGACCTGGGCTTGGACCCGGCCAAGGTCAACCCCAATGGCTCGGGCATTTCGCTGGGCCACCCCATCGGCGCCACCGGCGCGCTGATCACCGTGAAGGCCATCCACGAGCTGCAGCGCATCCAGGGCCGCTATGCGCTGGTGACGATGTGCATTGGCGGCGGCCAGGGCATTGCGGCGATTTTTGAGCGCATCTGACCACTTACCGCGTAACGGGCGGCCTGTGCGCCGCCCTTTTTTCTGATTTGACGGAGACCTTTAGATGATTCGCACGCTGCTGTCCTTCACCGCTCTCGCCCTCGCCCTGGGTGCCACCACGGCCCACGCCCAGGCGCCCGCCCCTGCGGCGGCCTACCCCGCCAAACCCATCCGCATGATCGTGCCCTTCCCGCCCGGCGGTGGCACCGACATCCTCTCGCGCCTCGTGGCCACCAAGCTCACCGAAAACACTCAATGGACGGTGGTGGCCGACAACAAGGCAGGTGCCGGCGGCACCATCGGCATTGGCGAGGCCGTCAAGGCCGCGCCTACCGGCTACGACATCGTGATGGGCCAGAAGGACAACCTGGTCATCGGCCCCTGGCTCTACAAGAACCTGCCCTGGGACCCCACCAAGGACCTGACCGCCGTGGCCCATGTGGCCTACACGCCCGTCATCATCGCCACCAGCGTCAACAGCAAATACAAAACACTGGCCGACGTGGTGGCCGCCGCCAAGGCTGCGCCCGGCACCATCACCTATGGCTCGCCCGGCAATGGCACGTCCATCCACCTGGCGGGCGATCTGTTCGAGAAGGCGGCGGGCATCAAGCTGAGCCACATCCCCTACAAGGGCTCCAACCCGGCACTGATGGACGCGCTGGCGGGCAATGTGGATCTGCTGGTGTCGTCCCTGCCCTCGGCCATGGGCCAGATCAAATCGGGCAAGCTGCGCCCGCTGGCCGTGACCTCGGCCAAGCGCAGTTCGTCGCTGCCCGATGTGCCCACCGTGGCCGAATCCGGCTTCAAGGGCTTTGATGTGAGCACCTGGTATGGCGTGTTCGCCCCCGCAGGCACACCCGCCAGCGTGGTCAGCACCCTCAACGCAGAAATCAACAAGCTGCTGGCCACGGCCGACATGAAGGCCGCCATCCAGGCCCAGGGCGCAGAGCCCGAAGCCATGTCGCCAGCGCAACTGGGCACCCTGCTCAAGACCGATTACGCCAAGTGGAAGGGCATCGTTGAAGCCTCGGGCGCAAAGATTGAGTGACCCCCTGAGGCGCTTCGCGCCTTCCCCCTGAAGGGGGACGCACCCGGTGGCCTGGCAAAGCCAGTTCCACGGGTGCACTGGTCTGGGGCGTGCCCATTCCACGAAAAGTAGGCTGCAGGTGATGCGCGACAGCATCGAGAACTGAAATGAAAAACGGCTCCGAAAGGAGCCGTTTTTCATGGAGCAGTGACGCTCAGTCCCGCACCACCAGCACAGGGATATGCACCACGCCCAGCACACGCTGGGTGACGCTGCCCAGCACCAGCTTTTCCAGACCCCGACGGCCGTGCGACCCCATCACGATCAGATCGGCGCCGGTGCTCTCCACCGCCCGCAGGATGCCGTCGTGGACCGCATGGCCTTCGCCCACCACCGCGGTGGCCTGCACACCGGCGTCGGCCATGGCTTTCTTGGCGGCATCCAGCGAACTGTTGGCTTCGGATGTGGCGGCGCTCAGGTATTGCGCCTGGCCATAGGCGAAATCGGCACCCACGCCGGTAAAGGGATAGGGATCGATCACGTACAGCGCCGTTACGGCACTGCCAAAAGTCTTGGCCAAGGCCGCGGCCTTGGATACCGCCAGCATGGACGTCTTGGAGCCGTCCACAGGAACCAGAATGTGTTTGAACATGGTGCTTCTCCTCAAGTTGATCAGGCCAGGCGAAGGCCTGGAAACATGGAACCAGTGTGGCGACCCACCCGCCGTTGCGCCTTGATTCGCATCAAATCATGGTGTGTTGCCGGCCCGGTCGGTGCCGCGCTGGGCCGCTACGTCCGCCCCCTGGAAGCTTTCGCGCCGGCAGGTCACCACCAGCGTGTCGCGGTAACCGCCCGCCACCAGGGGCTGGATGGGCGTAGTCTCGTGGATCATGCGGGCGTCGTCCAGCAGTAGCAGCGACCATGGTGCACTCAGGGTAAAGCGCTGGCCGGCTGGGCCTGCAGCCTCGAAGACACGCGTTTCTCCACCCTTCACGCCCTCGCGGGCCACCAGAAACACCGCCACCAGGTCAACGCCATCGCGGTGCGCGCCCTCGGGCGTGGGGCGGCCAATGCCGTCGGTGGTGTCGATGCGAAACTGGTGCGCCTCGACAAACCAGCGTGCTGGCGCATCGGCAGCAGCAAACACGGCGTCGGACACCCCGGCCAGCGCCGCCAGCAACTGCGTCCACACGGGGCGTGCCACCGTTTCGGCTGTCATGGGGGCAAACCAGCGCTCCATGCCGCCGTGCAGGGCGTTGTACTCCAGCGGCTGCCAGTGCGCCCGGTGCGGCACCTGCTCCACACGCCCGTGGAACACCTCAAAACAGGCGTGGCGACGTCGCCGGTAGCGGCCACCGTCTTTCAAAAAATCATCGGGGGGCAAAGTGGCCCAGTCTGCAACCAGCACCTGCAGGTCTTGCAGATGGCAACCAGACCACGCCGCCACATCGCCAGGTGACAGCACGGCGTAGCCGGCCCGGCGCAACTGATCGGCCACGCCATCGGGGCCAGTGAACGGAGGGGGGAAAGTGACTTCTGCCATGCCGCAGAGCTTAACCGCCGATGCGGCGGGGCCGGGGCGCACAGCCCATTGGCCCCCGCCGCGCCTTCGGGCAGCAGATCAGTCGCGGTTGCCGTGGCCCTTGCCACGGCCTTCACCACGCCCGTCGTGTCGGCCGCCGCGGTCACCACGGTCGTGCTTGCCGCCGCCACGCTGGCCATCATCCCAGCGACGGTCGTCCCGGCGGTCATCCCGACCGCTGTAGGCGGGGCGGCCACCGTAAGAAGGCCCGCGAACGGGTTCTTTCACAAAATACACCGGCTGGCCACAGGCGTTGTAGCGCGAGCAGTGTTTGCCCCAGTTCTTGGCGTGGCCCGGTGGCACATGCAGGTAGATCGGCGAACGCGGCACCATGACAGCGGGCCGGTGGATGATCATGGGCTCGGCATAAATCAGGGGCGGCGGCGGTGCATTGCCAATATCGATACGCCCATACACGCCCGGAGCCAGCTGCCCTCCTACCGTGGTGTTGATATAAGTTTGGGCATGGGTGCCTGCGGCGGCAACCAGCAGCAGCACCGTGGTGGCCCCGGACATCAGGTGACGAAGGGTGAGGTTCATGATTTACTCCTTGGGAATCGGGGAACAGCCCAGTTGTAACAAGATCAGCGGTGTTCCTCGTCGAATACCACGCCAAAGATGTAAGCAAATGGGTAGGATCGCGACATTTTTATGGCAAAAAACCGCTCTAGCCCTTTACCCATAAGCGCAAGCAGCTATTATTTTAAAAGCAGTACGCCAACGGTAAATCCCGAAACAAAGCGCCACCGGCCGGGCCTTGAAGTAGCATGGAGCCATACCGCCAGGCCCAGGAGACCGCAATGCCCCACGAACGCCGCCACTTCGTCCGCGTCAGCTTTGATGCCAGGGCCCTGCTCGCCACCCCCAACGACACGTTCAGCGTGCACGTTCAAGACCTGTCGCTCAAGGGTGCACTCATCACAGCACCCGCCCAGGCGCACCTGCAGCCCGGAATGCTGTGCCAGCTCACCCTGGCACTCACCGAAACTGGCAACCACATTGCCATGTCTACCGAAGTGGCCCATGTGGAAGGCCTGCACGCCGGCCTGCTGTGCCGCGGCATCGACCTGGACAGCGTGACCCACCTGCGCCGCCTGATCGAGCTGCAGCTTGGCGACCCGGCCCTGCTCGAACGCGACCTGGCAGAGCTGACGCATCCGGCCCCGGCGCCCTGACGCGGGTCTTTGCGGCATTGAAGGCTGCGGCACCCGCCGGGCTGGCGCCAGGCAATCAGCCCCCGGAAGCTGCGACGTCTGGCGCTTCCTTTTCCTGCAACAAGCGCCACATCACCTTGCCGCTGCCACTTTTGGGAAGCGCCGATACGAACTGCACGATGCGTGGCACCTTGTACACCGCCATGTTCTCGCGGCACCAGTCGATGATTTCCTGCTCGGTCGTGTGCTGGTGCGTGGGGCGCAGCACCACCACGGCCTTCACGGTTTCGCCGCGGTAGCTGTCTTTGGCGGCGATGATGCAGGCCTCTTGTACAGCGGGGTGGCGAAACATCAGCGCCTCGACCTCGGCCGGCCACACCTTGAAGCCGCTGGCGTTGATCATGCGTTTGAGGCGGTCGGTCAGGAAAAAATAGCCGTCTTCGTCCATGCGCCCCAGGTCGCCCGAGCGGAAAAAGCGCTTGCCCTCGAACTCGATGAACGCCGCTTCGGTGGCCTCGGGCCGTTTCCAGTAGCCCTCGAACACTTCGGGGCCGTGGATGATGATCTCGCCCTGCTCGCCCACCGGCATTTCCTGCAGGGTGTCGGGGTCGATCACGCGCGCATCGGTGCCAATGAAAGGGATGCCCAGGCATTGCTGCTTGGGGTTATCGGGCGGGTTGGTGTGCGATGGCGCCGCTGTCTCGGTAAGGCCATAGCCCTCGGCATAGCGCAGGCCATAGTGCTCCAGCAGGCGCTGGGCCACAGCCTGCGGCATGGCGGCGCCGCCCCCGCCAATGTAGGCCAGGCTGGAGAGGTCGTACTGCGCAAAATTGGGGCTGGCCAGCAGGTCAATGACCATGGTGGGAATGTTGGTCCACGTCGTGACCTTGTAGCGTGAGATCAGTCGCCCGGCCAGGTCGCGGTCCCACCGGGGCATCACCAGCAGCGTGGCGCCCATATAGATGGCCGCGTGCATCACGCTCACCATGCCCGTGATGTGGAACATGGGCACCACAGCCAGCGTCACGTTGTCGGCCGCTCCGTTGCCCCACAGGCTGCTGGCCACCGCGTTGTGCATGATGCTTTTGTGCAGGTGCATGCAGCCCTTGGGCAGGCCTGTGGTGCCGCTGGTGTAGGGCAACACCGCCAGATCGTTCAGGCCCACCAGCAATGCGGGCGGTGCGGCGGTGCAGGCCAGCGCATCGGCCCAGGCATGCGCCTGACCACCTTCAAGGGCAGGCAAGGCGTGGGGGGTGCAAAGCCACTCACGCCAGGTGTCGGGCGGTGCGTCGGGGCCCGCAATGTCGGCATCAAAGGCATCGGTGAACTGCGTCACCACCAGGTGCGCCAGCCGCTCGCCGGGTGCCAGCGCGTTGCTGGCCTTGGCCAGCTCGGGGGCCAGGTCGCCGGTGGTGATGGCGACCTTGGTGTCGGGGTCGGTGATGTAGTGCTTGAGCTCTTCGGCCCGGTTCATCGGGTTGACCGGCACCACCACTGCGTTGGCGCGCAAGATGGCAAAGTGCGCCATCACCAGTTGCGGGCAATTCTGCATGCACAGCACCACGCGGTCGCCCCGCTGCACACCCAGCTGTGCCAGCCGCGCAGCCAGGCGCTCGGCGCCCTCGGCCAGCGCACGGTAGCTCAGCGCACGCCCAAAGAACACCACCGCCGCCTTGTCGGGGTAGCGGCGGGCGTTGATGGCCAGGTTGTCCCACAGCGAGGTGGCGGGCAAGGTGATGGAATGGGGCAGCCGGCAGGGCCAGAACTTGAAGTGGGGGCGCATGAAATGTTCCTTTGCCCGAAGCCTAGGGCGCCTACGGCGCGGGGGCATTGGGGAAGCCACTGATGCCGCGTCGCGCAGGTGACGCCAGCGCGGCCCCCTCCCCCGTCAGCTATTGACCTGCGCCCACAGCTTGTCCAGCCGCTTCACACTCACCGGCTGGGGCGTGCGCAGCTCTTGCGCGAAGAAGCTCACGCGCAGCTCTTCCAGCAGCCAGCGCAGCTCTTGCATGCGGGCGTCCACCGCGCCCTTGCGCTCGGCCACCAGGCGCCAGTAGCGCTGCTCTTGTGGGCGCAGCTCGGCCAGTTTGGCGGCGTCGCGGGCGGGGTCGGCGCGGTATTTGTCCAGCCGCAGGGTGATGGCCTTGAGGTAGCGGGCATAGTGGGCCAGCTGCGCCCAGGGGGCGGCCGCGATGAAGTTCTTGGGCACCAGGCGTTGCAGTTGCTGCTGCGCGTCCGCCGTGGCCTCGGGGGCGTTTTTGGTGTCCTTGATCTTGCGGGCGGCTGCGGCGTATTCGACCAAGATGGTGGCGGCCAGGCGCGCCACTTCGTTGGCGATCAGCGTGAGGCGGCCCCGGCCTTCTTCGACGCGGCGCTTGAAGGCGTATTCGTCGGTGGGCAGCGGGTCGAGCAAGAAGGCGCGGTCCAGCGCCACGTCGATGATCTGGGTGCGCAGCTCTTCCTGTGTGCCACCGCCTGTCCCGTCAGGCGACCGCCCCACCTGCATATAGGCCACGGCCATCTTCTGCAGGTCGGGGATGTTCTTTTCGAGGTACTTGAGCGCATCCTTGATCTGCAGCGCAAACAGCCGGCGCAGGCCCGCGCGGTGTTTGGCCGCGGCCACATCGGGCTCGTCGAAGACTTCGATGGTGACAGCGTCGCCACCGTCGATGAGCGCCGGAAAGCCAATCAGCGTCTGGCCGGCCTTTTTGATTTCCATGAGCTCAGGCAGCTCGCCGAACGTCCAGGTGGTGTAGCGCTGGCCAGCGGGGGTTGAGGGGGCCGATGGCGTGGTGCTGGCTGGTTTGGCGGGCTGGGCAGGCTGAGCGCCACCTTTTACTCCTGTTTTAATAGCTGCTTGCGCTTTACCATCAAGCGCTTGAGGCACTTTTGACTCATATTTATCACTCTCTGCCGCCGCACCACCGAGCTTGAGCCCCGCCAGCGCCTGAAAAGCCCCACGCGCCTTGGCGCCCCACTCGGCCTTGAGCGCGCCCAGGTTGCGGCCGTGGCCCAGCTGGCGCCCGTGTTCATCGACCACGCGGAAGTTCATGAACAGGTGGGGGCTGAGCATGTCGAGCTTGAAGTCTGCGCGCTTTACGTCGAGCGAGGTTTCGTCGCGCACCTGCTTGAGCAGCACGTCGGTCAGGCTGCCCGTGCCAAAGCGCTCAGGTGTGCCCAGCAGCTCGGCCAGGCGCTTGGCTGACTCGGGCAGCGGCACAAAGCGGCTGCGCGGGCGCTGGTGCAGGCTCTTGAGCAGGGCCTGGATCTTGTCCTTGAGCATGCCGGGCACCAGCCATTCGCAGCGCTCGTCGCTCACCTGGTTGAGCACGAACAGTGGAATGGTCACGGTGATGCCGTCACGTACATCCCCGGGTTCGTGCAGGTAGCTGGCGGCGCAGTCCACGCCGCCCAGACGCACGGTTTTGGGAAACGCGTTGGTGGTGATGCCTGCGGCCTCATGGCGCATCAGCTCGTCGCGGGTGAGCTTGAGTAGTTCTGGTTGTTTTTTGGACTCGTCGCGGTACCAAGCCTCAAAGCTGTGGCCGCTGCACACATCCGGCGGCAGTTGCTGGTCATAAAAGGCGTAGATCAGTTCGTCGTCCACCAGCACATCCTGGCGGCGGGACTTGTGTTCCAGCTCTTCGACCTTGGCGATCATCTTCTGGTTGGCGGCCAGAAACGGCAGCTTGGTCTCCCAATTGCCGCCCACCAGCGCCTCGCGGATGAACACCTCGCGCGCGGCGTGCGGGTCTACCTTGCCAAAGTTCACGCGGCGGTTGTTGTAGACCACGATGCCATACAGCGTGGCGCGCTCCAGCGCCACCACCTCGGCAGACTTTTTCTCCCAGTGCGGGTCGAGCAGTTGCTTCTTCAGCAAGTGCCCGCCCATCTGCTCCAGCCACTGCGGCTCAATGGCGGCTATGCCCCGACCAAACAGGCGGGTGGTTTCCACCAGTTCCGACGCAATGATCCAGCGGCCCGGCTTTTTGGAAAGGTGCGCGCCGGGGTGCTTGTAGAACTTGATGCCGCGCGCGCCCAGGTACCAGTCTTCCTCGTCGCTTTTGGCCCCCACGTTGCCCAGCAGGCCAGCCAGCATCGACAGGTGCAGTTGCTCGTAGCTGGCGGGCTGGGTGTTGATCTGCCACTTGTGCTCGGTGACCACCGTGAGCAGCTGGGTGTGGATGTCGCGCCACTCGCGCAAGCGGCGGATGCTGATGAAGTTCTGGCGCAGCAGTTGCTCGTATTGGCGGTTGCTCAGCTTGTGGGTGGGCGCGGGTGCCGCTGCGCTGGCCACGGCGGGCGCTGGTGTCGGTGCAGCGGCAGCCACCAGGCGCTGCGCCACGGGCAAGTGGGCTTGCGACGGCGCACGCTGATTCGCCATCGCCTTCTGCGCACGGGCCGATGGCAGGCTGGGCGCACCGCCCCGGGCCTCGTTGATCCACTTCCACAGCTTCAGGTAGCCGCTGAACTCGCTTTTTTCGTCGTCGAACTTGGCGTGCGCCTGGTCGGCCTGCTGCTGCGCCTCCATGGGGCGGTCGCGCACGTCTTGCACGCTGAGTGCACTGGCGATGACCAGCACCTCGTCGAGCGCCTTGCGGTCGCGCGCCTCGATGATCATGCGGCCCACGCGCGGGTCGAGCGGCAGGCGTGACAGCTCTGTGCCCATGGGCGTGAGTTCGTTGGCGTCGTCCACCGCGCCCAGCTCGGACAGCAGCTGATAGCCGTCGGCAATCGCGCGGCCCGAGGGCGCCTCGATGAACGGGAACTGCGTCACATCGCCCAGGTGCAGCGACTTCATGCGCAGGATGACGCCCGCCAGCGAGCTGCGCAAAATTTCGGGGTCGGTAAAGCGCGGGCGGCTGTTAAAGCTGGCCTCGTCATACAGGCGAATGCAGATGCCGTTGGCCACGCGCCCGCAGCGGCCGGCACGCTGGTTGGCTGCGGCCTGGCTGATGGGCTCGACCATCAGCTGCTCTACCTTGCTTCTAAAACTGTAGCGCTTGACACGCGCGGTGCCTGCGTCAAGCACGTATCGAACCCCTGGCACCGTGAGCGAGGTCTCGGCCACGTTGGTCGCCAGCACGATGCGGCGGCCCGTGTGGCCGTCAAAAATGCGGTCCTGCTCGGCCTGCGACAAACGCGCAAACAGCGGCAGCACCTCGGCATTGCGCATCACGGGCTGGTGCGACAGGTGCTTGCGCAGGTGGTCGGCCGCCTCGCGAATCTCGCGCTCGCCGGGCAGAAAGACCAATATGTCGCCGGCCGCATTGCCTTGCCACAGCTCGTCCACGCCATCGGCAATGGCTTCGTTCAGGCCGTAGTCGCGGCTTTCTTCAAACGGGCGGTAGCGTTGCTCGACCGGGAAGGTGCGGCCCGACACCATGATGATGGGCGCGGGCACCAATTCGCCCCCACGCTCCCCCACTGCATGTGGGTCGCTGCCCCCCGAGGGGGCCCCGCCCGCCTTGGGGCGGCCCGGCGCCGGGCGGGCGCTTGCAAAGTGCTTGGCAAACCGGTCTGCATCGATGGTGGCCGAGGTCACCACCACCTTCAAATCTGGCCGGCGCGGCAATATCTGGCGGATGTAGCCCAGCAAAAAATCGATGTTGAGGCTGCGCTCGTGCGCCTCGTCGATGATGATGGTGTCGTAGGCCTTGAGCAGCGGGTCGGTCTGCGTCTCGGCCAGCAAGATGCCGTCGGTCATGAGCTTGACCGAAGCATCGCGCGAGAGGCGGTCCTGAAACCGCACCTTGAAGCCCACCACGTCGCCCAGTGTGGTTTTCAGTTCTTCGGCAATGCGCTTGGCCACGCTGCTGGCCGCAATGCGGCGCGGCTGGGTGTGGCCGATGAGCTGGCCCTTTTGCCCTGCCGGCGCATTGCACTTGCCACGGCCCAGCGCCAGCGCAATCTTGGGCAGCTGCGTGGTCTTGCCCGAGCCGGTTTCGCCGCACACGATGATGACCTGGTGCTGGCGCATGGCCTCCATGATCTCGTCGCGCCGGGCAGAGACGGGCAGGGATTCCGGAAACTCGATGTGCAGGGGAGAGGAAGCGGTAGACGCGGTCAAGGCAGAAACTTCGTAGAGAATCGCGAATTATCCCAGCCCTTGCTGTTTTCCACCCTTCCCGACCGCCCCGCCCGCACATGTCTGCCGTTTTCAACTTCACCTTCGTCCCCTGGTTCCGCTCGGTGGCGCCGTATATCCACAAATTTCGCAACCAGACGTTTGTGATCGGCCTGCCCGGCGAGGGCATTGCAGCGGGCAAGCTGCACAACATTGCGCAAGACCTGGCGCTGATCCAGGCGATGGGCGTGCGCATTGTGCTGGTGCACGGCTTTCGCCCGCAGGTGAATGAGCAGCTGGCAGCCAAGGGGCACGCCGCCAAGTATTCGCACGGCATCCGCATCACCGATTCGGTGGCGCTCGATTGCGCGCAAGAGGCTGCGGGCCAGCTGCGCTATGAAATCGAGGCTGCCTTCAGCCAGGGCCTGCCCAACACGCCCATGGCGGGGGCCACGGTGCGCGTGATTTCGGGCAACTTCTTGACCGCGCGGCCCGTGGGCATTGTGGACGGGGTGGATTTTCAGCACTCGGGCCTGGTGCGCAAGGTGGACGTGGCGGGTATCCAGCGCACGCTGGACATGGGAGCACTGGTGCTGCTGTCGCCGTTTGGCTTCTCGCCCACGGGCGAAGCTTTCAACCTGGCCATGGAAGAAGTGGCCACCAGCGTGGCCATCGAGTTGCGCGCCGACAAGCTGATTTTTCTGACCGAGGTGTCCGGCATCCGCATGCAGCCCGGCGAGCCCGCAGGCGACGACAACCCCATCGACACCGAGCTGCCCCTGGCCGCCGCGCAGGCCCTGCTGGCCACGCTGCCCACCGCGCAGCAGCCCACCGATGTGGGCTTTTACCTGCAGCACTGCGTGAAGGCCTGCAAGGGCGGCGTGGAGCGCAGCCACATCATTCCGTTTGCGCTGGACGGCTCGCTGCTGCTGGAGGTGTATGTGCACGACGGCATCGGCACCATGGTGATCGACGAAAAACTCGAAGAACTGCGTGAAGCCACCGTGGACGACGTGGGCGGCATCCTGCAACTGATCGAGCCGTTCGAGAAGGACGGCACTCTGGTCAAGCGCGACCGCACCGAGATCGAGCGTGACATCGCCAGCTACACCATCATCGAGCACGACGGCGTGATCTTTGGTTGCGCCGCGCTCTACCCCTACCCCGAGGCCAAAACGGCCGAAATGGCGGCCGTCACCGTGTCGCCGCAAAGCCAGGGCACGGGCGATGGCGAAAAGCTGCTCAAACGCATAGAGCAGCGCGCCCGCGCCATGGGGCTGGACAGCATCTTTGTGCTGACCACGCGCACCATGCACTGGTTCATCAAGCGCGGCTTCGTGGTGGTAGACCCCGACTGGCTGCCCGATGCGCGCAAGCGCAAATACAACTGGGACCGGCGCAGCCAGGTGCTGGTCAAGAAGCTCTGAACGTCTCGCGCGCAGCGACGACAGCGCGCGCCACCTGGGCAATGGCCGCGTCGCGCTGCTGTGGCGTGGCGGTTGACCGCGTGAGGTAGCAGGTCACGAGCACCGGCGCACCACTGGCGGGGGGCCACAAAACCGCCACATCATTGGCCGTGCCGCTGTCACTGGCCGTACCCGTCTTGTCACCCACCTTCCAGCCCGGCACACCCGCGCGCAAGCGCTTGTCGCCCGTGGTGGTTTCCACCATCCAGCGCTGCAGCCAGGCGCGCGAAGCGGGCGTGAGCGCACCGCCCAACACCAGCTTGCGTATCGTCTGCAGCATGGCCAGTGGTGTGGTGGTGTCGCGCGGGTCACCCACGGCGGCCTCGTTGAGCGTGGGCTCGGTGCGGTCCAGCCGCGTGGCGCCATCGCCCAGCGAGCGCACGAAGGCCGTGAACCCGACCGGGCCACCGTGGCGCGCCAGCAGCACATTGGCGGCGGTGTTGTCGCTCAGGCTCACGGTGGCAGCGCACAGCTCGCCCACCGTGAGGCCACCGCCGTCGCCCGCACGCGGGCCGCTGACGGGCGAATACGCCACCACATCGGCCACCGGGTAGTGCACGCGGGCATCCAGCCGCTCCTTGCCCTGATCCACCAGGGCCAGCATCCAGCCCGCCAGCACCAGCTTGAAGGTGCTGGCCATGGCAAAACGTTCGTGCTGCCGCCAGCCCAGCGCCAGGCCCGAGCCCGTGTCCAGCATGGCCACGCCCAGGCGGCCCTGGGCGGCGCGCTCGATGCCGGCCAGCGCGTCGCTCCATTGGCGGGCCGTCTTGCCATGGGCTGCGCCACCCGGCCCATTGGCGATGCCTGCAGCGGCACAACCCCAGAGGGGCAGCGCAGCAACAGCCACCAAGCCCAAAGAAATCGTTCGTCTTTGCATGAGGAAATGTTGAAAAGTTGAAAGATAGCCTGAAAGACAAGGTGCTTGAGCCCCGACAGGACGAGCGCAGGCGCTGCGACCGGGGGTGGATCGGATAGTGCGGGCAATGCACACAACTGCGCGACTCGCCGAGGCGAAAGGCGACCGCTATCATCCCTCCTCCTCTTCAATGGCGCGCCTTTCGTGGACCCGGTCACCCCCCGCTATCTCACCGTTGCCCTGTACCAGTTTGTCGACCTGCCCGACTGCGCCACGTTGCGCGCGCCACTGCAGGCGCTGTGCGACGAACAGGGCGTGCGCGGCATGCTGCTGCTGGCGCCGGAGGGCATCAACGGCACCATCGCAGGCAAACCGGACGCCGTGCACGCGGTGCTCACCTGGCTGCGCAGCGACGCCCGCTTTGCGGCCCTGCAGCACAAGGAGGCGCCCACCGAACGCCAGCCGTTCTACCGCATGCGCGTGCGCCTCAAGCGCGAGATCGTCACGCTGGGCGTGCCGGGCCTCAACCCCGCGCGCAACGCGGGCACCTATGTGAAGCCCGAGGACTGGAACGCGCTCATCGACGACCCGGATGTGGTGGTGGTGGACACCCGCAACGACTACGAAGTGGGCATTGGCACGTTCGAGCGCGCGGTGAACCCGCATACCAAGAGTTTTGCAGAGTTTCCGGCCTGGGTGGCGGCGCAATCGCAACCCGGTGGCGTACTCGCTGGCAAGCCCCGTGTGGCCATGTTCTGCACGGGTGGCATCCGCTGCGAGAAGTCCACCGCATTCCTCAAATCGCAGGGTTTTGAAGAGGTATTTCACCTCGAAGGCGGCATCCTCAAGTACCTGGAAACCATGCCGGAGCAAGACAGCCGCTGGCAAGGCGACTGTTTTGTGTTTGACGAGCGGGTGTCCGTGGGCCACGGCCTGGCACCAGGCCACCACCAGCTGTGCCGGTCGTGCCGCATGCCACTGGGCGAAGCTGAGCTTGCGTCGCCCCACTATGTGCGGGGCGTGAGCTGCCCCTATTGCCATGGCACGCGCACGCCCGAACAAGAGCGCGCGCTGGCCGAGCGCCAACGCCAGATGGATCTGGCAGACCAACGGGGACAGGCGCACCTGGGCGCACGGCAACCGGGCAACCCGGCGCACCGCTCCCACACAGATGGGGGTGTAAGCAAGGACGAGCCCGCTTGAGCGCCCTGCCCGTCCTGTATTCCTTTCGCCGCTGCCCGTACGCCATGCGCGCCCGACTGGCCCTGGCCGTAAGCGGTCAGGTTTGCGAGTTACGCGAGGTGGTGCTGCGAAACAAGCCACACGGTCTGCTGCAGGCATCGCCCAAGGCCACCGTGCCCGTGCTGGTGTTGCCCGGCGGCCAGGTGTTGGACCAAAGCCTTGCCATCATGCGTTGGGCGCTGGAGCGGCATGACCCCGGCCGCTGGCTACACCCGAGCCATGGCGCATTGGCCGACATGCTGGCGCTGATTGCCGAATGCGACGGCCCTTTCAAACATGCGCTGGACCGCTGTAAATACCCGAGCCGCTATCCCGAAGCCGATACCGCCCTGGCCCGAACACAGGCCACGCAATGGCTGCAAGGGCTGGACGAGCGGCTGGGAGAGCATGACTTTTTGTTTGGCCGTCACGCCACACTGTCCGACATGGCCATCGCGCCTTTCGTGCGGCAGTTTGCGGGCATCAACGCCCCCTGGTGGGATGCCCAGCCCTGGCCGCATCTGCAGGCGTGGCTGGCGCAGTGGCAGGCGAGCCGCTTGTTCGAGAGCGTGATGCACAAGCTGCCTGCGTGGGTGGATGGCACGGAGGGGGTCCTGTTTCCGCACCCTGCAGCGACTTCGGCTGCCGGTGGTAGCGCTTGTAACCCGCTCTGAACTGCGGCGCCTTCGTTTTGAACCAGAACCGGTCGTGGCCGGGGGACACGACTTCTGCTGAGGACCCGCTGCCATCGGTCAGAGTTACCAGACAGCGGCCGTTCTTCACCCGGCCAGCGCGAGAAGCCTTCGGTTCCGATGCAACCGAAAAAAAAGGCGCTCAGAAGAGCGCCTTTCGCAAGATCCATGGCGAGCCAAGAGCATCAAGCCATCGAGTATCCCGAGCCTCCGCGACCGCCACCCTTCAAAGCCCGCACCAGCAGCACCAGCAACACGAGCCCAAAACCCACAAAACAGATGAACGACCAGTTGGCAATCGAGCCACCCAGGAACGTCCAGTCGATCGCCGTGCAGTCACCCGAGCCTCGGAAGATCATGGGGATGGAGCGGCTGATCGGGTAGTTTTCGATCATTCCGTACAAATCACGGCCACAGGTGGCGATCTCGGGTGGGTACCACTGCAGCCAGCTCTGGCGCGCTGCGACAAAGGCGCCAAAACCCGCCATGACCAAAGCCAGCACCGCCCAAGAAATCCACCAACCTTTTTGACCTCTAGCGCTTGCCAGGCCTGTAAAGATTGCTACACCAATGAGAGCATAACGCTGCACAATGCACATGGGGCAAGGCTCCAGGCCCACCACATGCTGCAAATACATGCCAAAAGCCAGCATGGCCACGCTGGCCACGCTGATCAGTGCCAGCACGCGGCGCGGGGCCGCAGTCAACCAATTCATTTCTTATTCCCTCATCCAATAGCAATTGCAGGGCACTGCCTACGCAACCGGCACCGGCCGATGCCAGTGCACCCGTGGATCTAGCTCCGCCAGACCACCGGGGGCGTCCCCCTTTAGGGGAAAGACGCGCAGCGACTCAGGGGGAGTCAAATCCCGGCGGCGTGATCCAGAAAAACGCGGGCGCGGCGCGGTGTCACCACCAGCATTTCACCCTCTTTGAAACCCATCTCCTTGAACTGCTGCGCCGGAATCTGCGCTTCGATCAAGTGGTCCGGGGACGCATTGTCCGCTGGTTTGTGATCGTCAGATGGAATTAGTTCCAGCCGCGCAATCGGGCCCACCACGATGGCGCGGCTCAGTTGGGCGACGATGCCGCGAGGGCGGCCTGCCGCATCCAGCCCGGCGCCGGGTGCGTAGCGCTCCACATCCAGATCGTGCGGGCGCACATAGGCAAAGGCCTTGGCGTTCTGTGCCTGGCTGTGCTCGGGCGAATCGAGCTCGATGCCGTCCATATGCACCAGTCCTTCGTGCGCACGGCCATGGAACAGGTTCACATCGCCCAGGAAACCATACACAAACGGGCTGGCGGGCTGGTCCCACACCTGCTGGGGCGAGCCACTTTGCTCGATGCGGCCCTGGTTGATGACGACCACCCGGTCGGCCACTTCCAGTGCTTCTTCCTGGTCGTGCGTGACGAAGATGCTGGTCACGTGCAGCTCGTCGTGCAGGCGGCGCAGCCAGCGACGCAGTTCCTTGCGCACCTTGGCATCGAGCGCGCCAAAAGGCTCGTCGAGCAGCAGCACCTTGGGCTCCACCGCCAGGGCGCGGGCCAGGGCAATGCGCTGGCGCTGGCCGCCCGAAAGCTGTGACGGGTAGCGCTCGGCCAGCCAATCGAGCTGCACCAGCTTGAGCAGGTCCATCACCTTTTTCTTGATCTGCGCATCGCTCGGGCGCTCGCTGCGGGGTTTCACGCGCAGACCAAAGGCTACGTTCTCGAACACCGTCATGTGGCGAAACAGCGCGTAGTGCTGGAACACAAAGCCCACGTTGCGCTCGCGCACATGCACGTCGGTGGTGTCTTCGCCGCTGAAATGGATGCTGCCCACGTCGGCCGTCTCCAACCCGGCGATGATGCGCAAAAGCGTGGTCTTGCCGCAGCCTGAGGGGCCGAGGAGCGCGATGAGTTCACCCGATGCGATGTCGAGGCTGACGTCGCGCAGCGCATGGAAGTCGCCAAACTGTTTGCTGACGTTACGGATTTCGATGCTCATGTTCTTGTTCCTTCAGCGCGCGGCGGTTGCAGCGGCGGGCGCAGGGCGCTCGGGTGGCAACTCGGCAGCGGCTTTCAAAGCCTGCTCGTTGCGGTGTTCAGCAATCGTCTTGATGACCAGGGTGACCAGGGCCAGCAAGGCCAGCAGTGAGGCTGCGGCAAACGCAGCCACCGACTGGTACTCGTTGTAGAGGATTTCCACATGCAGCGGGATGGTGTTGGTCTGACCACGGATGTGGCCCGACACCACCGACACCGCACCAAATTCGCCCATCGCCCGTGCGTTGCACAAAATCACGCCATACAGCAGGCCCCACTTGATGTTGGGCAGCGTGACGTACCAGAAGGTCTGCCAGCCGGTTGCGCCCAGCACGATGGCGGCCTGTTCCTCGTCGTTGCCCTGCGCCTGCATCAGCGGGATCAGCTCGCGCGCGATGAACGGAAAGGTCACGAACACGGTGGCCAGCACAATGCCCGGCACGGCAAAGATGATCTTGATGTCGTGCTCTTGCAGCCACGGGCCAAACCAGCCCTGCGCGCCAAACATCAGCACGTAGACCAGGCCGGCTACGACAGGAGACACCGAGAAAGGCAAGTCCACCAGCGTTGTCAAAAACGCCTTGCCCTTGAACTCGTACTTGGCAATGCACCACGCAGCCGCCACACCAAACACCAGGTTCAGTGGCACCGCAATCAAGGCGGTAATCAGCGTGAGCTGGATGGCCGACCAGGCATCGGGCTCGCGCAGCCCTTCCAGATAAGCGCCAAAGCCTTTGCGCAGTGCCTCGGCAAACACCGCAGCCAGCGGTAGCACCAGAAAGAGCAGCATGAAGGCCAGCGCTATCCCGATCAGGGTGTAGCGCACCCACGGCGCTTCCGTTGTGCCCGCCTGCGCACGGCGCACCGAACTTCGTGCCCCTACGCTTCCCGCTGCGCGTGGTGCGCTGCCCCCCAGGGGGGCTTTCGCGCCTTCGGGCGGCCGTGCGGCGCTCACTCCAGCCCGGTCCCCCCTCATGCTGGTGCCCCCGCGTGGCGGCGCTGCCAGGCTTGCAGCGCGTTGATGACAAGCAGCAGGACGAACGAAATCACCAGCATCACCACCGCCACGGCTGTGGCGCCTGCGTAGTCGTACTGCTCCAGCTTGCCGATGATGATGAGGGGCGTGATTTCAGACACCATGGGGACGTTGCCTGCAATGAAGATGACCGAGCCGTATTCGCCCACCGCCCGCGCAAATGCCATGGCAAAGCCGGTGAGCAACGCGGGCGTGATGGAGGGCAGGATGACCTTGGTGAAGGTCTGAAAACGCGTGGCGCCCAGGCAGGTGGCAGCCTCTTCGAGCTCTTTTTCAGCGTCTTCCAGCACGGGTTGCACCGTGCGCACCACAAACGGCAGGCCGATGAAGATGAGTGCAATCACGATACCCGCAGGCTTGAACGCCAGCTGAATGCCCATGGGCTCCAGGATCTGGCCGATCCATCCATTGCCCGCCAGCAGCGCGGTCAGCGAGATGCCGGCCACTGCGGTGGGCAGTGCAAACGGCAGATCCACCAGCGCATCCACCAGCTTTTTGCCCGGAAACTTGTAGCGCACCAGCACCCAGGCAATCAGCAAGCCAAACACCAGGTTGACCAGCGCCGCGAAGAACGACGCACCAAAAGTCAGCTGGTACGACGCCACCACGCGTGGCGAGCTGATAGCCGCCCAGAACTGGTCCCAGGTGAGCGTGAAGGTCTTGAAGATCAGTGCCGACAGGGGGATCAGCACGATGATGCTCAGATAAAACAGCGTGTAGCCCAGCGTCAGGCCAAAGCCGGGCAGCACCCGCTTGGGCGCACGCCGACCAGCCTGCGCAGAAGTCAGCAACGCTGACTGCGCAGCCGCAGAGGTCGCAGCGGTCATGGCTTATTTGGTGCTGTAAATTTTGTCGAACTGGCCGCCGTCATTGAAGTGCACCTTCTGCGCTTCGGTCAACGAACCAAAGTACTTGGCCACCGTGAACTGCTTGAGCGGTTTGAACGTGGCAGCGTGCTTTTTGAGCACGGCTTCCGAGCGGGGGCGAATTGCGTGCTTGGCCGCGATTTCCTGCGCTTCATCGGAGTACAGGTAGTCGAGGTAGGCCTTGGCCAGTTGCGCCGTGCCCTTCTTGGCCACGGTGCGCTCCACCACGGCCACGGGGTTCTCGGCCACCACGCTGACCGACGGGTACACGGAATCGACCTTGCCCACACCGAATTCACGGTCGATCGACACCACTTCGGATTCAAAGGTGATCAGCACATCGCCAATGTTGCGCTGCAAAAAGGTGGCCGTGGCATCGCGCCCGCCCTTGGCCAGCACGGGCACATTCTTGTAGAGCTTGGCCACAAATTCGGCGGCCTGCGCCTCGGTGCCACCCTTTTCGCGCACGGCGCCCCAGGCGGCCAGATACGCGTAGCGGCCATTACCGCCGGTCTTGGGGTTGACCACGATCACCTGCACACCAGGCTTGATGAGGTCGTCCCAGTCCTTGATGCCCTTGGGGTTGCCGTTGCGCACCAAAAACAGCATGGTCGATGTGGTGGGCGATGCGTCGTGCGGGAACTTCTTGGACCAGTCTTTCGCGACCACGCCGCTGTCGGCCAGAAACTGCACGTCGGTGGTGGTGTTCATGGTCACCACGTCGGCGGCCAGGCCATCGTTCACAGCGCGCGCCTGGGCGCTGGAGCCGGCGTGCGACTGGTCGATCTTGACGTCCTGGCCGGTGGTCTTTTTGTAGTGCGCGGCAAAGGCGGCGTTGTAGTCCTTGTAGAACTCGCGTGCCACGTCGTACGACACGTTCAGCAAGCTCTGCTGCGCCATGGATGCGCCGCTCGCGGCCAGGGCCAACGTGGCCAGGAGGGTCTTGAGTTTCAAAGAAGTCATGGTTGCGCGCCTGATCAAAAACGGTTGATGGGGCATTGTGCTGAGCCCTGCTTAAAACTCAAAAGAATATATTCTTGTTAATTAATCGAAATTGGGTATATAGAAATTTCAACCCGCAGCCCTGCTTGCGGCTGGCAATGCGCCGCATTCATCAATAAATCAAGCCAAAATGCCATCTAGCGCTTATGCAGCAAGCGCTAGCAGCTATTATTTTATGAGCACTCAAGCCCGGCGGCCTGCTGTGCCGCTGCGGCAGACACCTGCACGGTGCCGGGGGAATGCGCCACACCACGGGCCAGATCGCCTTGCAGCGACTGCAGCAGCGCCCAGCCCAGTGGCCACTCGCCGTGACCCGAGTCGATGTTGATGTGCCCGGCGTTCTGCATGTGCACGAACTCGCTGCCCCAGGCTCGCGCATAGGCGCCTGCCAGGCGGATGGGACAGAAGGGGTCGTTGCTGCTGGCCACCACGATGCTGCGACAGGGCGGCGGCGCAAAGGGCACCGGGGCAAAGTCACTCAAAACGGCGCGGCGCTCCGGGTCGGCCGGGGCCACCAGCAGCGCGCCGCACACGCGGGCCGCAGCGTCGGAGCCCATGTGGGTGGTGGCAATGCAGCCCAGGCTGTGCGCCACGATGACCACAGGGTGGGGCGCAGCCAGCACGGTTTTTTCAAGCTGCCCGACCCAGGCCAGCCGGGTTGGCGAGATCCAGTCGTCCTGCACCACGCGTCGGGCATTGGGCAGGCGCTCGGCCCAAAGGCTTTAGTAGCGCAAAACCCGGCATTGACACCCAGCTTCAGGTGTCCGCGTCACCGCGCTTTTGCAAGGCCTGCCGGGTTGCCTGGCTGCTGCGGCCAGGCATGGCCTCGCCCAGGTAATCCAGAAAACTCCGCACGGCGGGTGACAAGCCTCGGCGCGACGGGAAGACCGCATGCACGATGGAAGGCGCAGGCGCCCAGTCGGGCAGCACACGCACCAGCTTGCGCGCGCGCATTTCGTCCTGGCACATGTAGTCGGGCATCCAGCAGATGCCGGTGCCCGCCATGGCGGCGATCTTGAGGGTGAGCAGGTCATCGGCCACATAGCGCGGCTGGTGCTGCACTGTCTGGTGCGCACCGCCAGGGCCAATGAGGTTCCAGGTAGAACGGCCATCGGGCGCCGACATGGCAATGCTGTCCATGCGGGCCAGGTCTTCCAGCGTCTTTGGGGTGCCCTGGCGAATCAGTTGCGCGGGGCTGGCCACCAGAATCTGGGTGGCGTGGTCCAGCCGCTTGACCACCATGCTGCCGCTGTCATCCACCGATGGCCGCACGCGCAGCGCCACATCAATGCCCTCCTCCACCAGGTTCACCGCGCGGTTGCTCACCTGCATCTCGACCCGCACCTCGGGGAAACTGGCCAGAAACTGCGGCATCAGCTCCGCCAGCACCGTCTGCGCCAGGGTCACGGGGCAGCTCACGCGGATGGTGCCGCGCGGCGCCGTCTGCACCTGGGCCACGGTGTCGGCAGCGGCCTGGGCCGATTCGCGCATGGCCTGGCAGTGGCGCAGGTAGGCTTCGCCCACCTCGGTGAGCGCAAGCTTGCGCGTGGTGCGCTGCAACAACCGCACGCCCAGCTGCGCCTCCAGCTCGGAAACACGCCGTGACAGGCGCGATTTGGGAACGCCCAGGGCGCGCCCGGCCGCAGCAAAGCCGCCGCGCTCCACCACCTCAGCGAAATACACCATGTCGTTCAGGTCTTGCATGGCAGTCATTGTTCTATGGATGGAACAATCTATCGCAATTTTGCTGGTTTATCAACAAAACGATATCTATCGACAATTGACCCCATGGCCACATGTGGTGGCTCCCTTACAAACTTCCGGAGATTCTCATGCAACTGCTTCACATTGATTCCGCCATCACCGGTGCCCATTCCGTTTCGCGCCAGCTCACCGCGCAGATCGTGGCCGCTTACCAGGCCAACCACCCTGGCACCGAGGTGAGCTACCTGGACCTGGTGGCCGATGCCCCAGCCCACTTCACCATGGACGCGATGGCACCCCGCACCGGTCAGACCGACGGCCTGAGCGAAGTGCAAAAGCGCGAGAACGCCGTGTCCGAGCGACTGGTCAGCCAGTTTTTGGCGGCCGACGTGGTGGTGATTGGCGCCCCGTTCTACAACTTCAGCATTCCCACCCAGCTGAAGGCCTGGATTGACCGCATTGCCCAGCCGGGCCGCACCTTCCAGTACACCGCCAACGGCCCCGAAGGCCTGGCCAAGGGCAAGACCGTGATCATTGCCTCCACCCGTGGCGGCGTGTATTCGACCAGCGAAGGCGGCCGTGCCATGGAACACCAGGAAAGCTACCTGCAGACCGTGCTGGGCTTCTTTGGCGTGACCGATGTGCGCTTTGTGCGCGCTGAAGGCGTGGCCATGGGCGACGCAGCCAAAGCCCAGGCCATGGCAGATGCTGCCCAGGCCATTCGCAGCCAGGCCGCTGCCAACCAGCCTCAGGCAACGCAAGCTGCCTGAAGCACAGGGCGCGGTTGGCGCGCCCTGTGCCGTGCAAAGCAAAAAACCCGGCATTGAGCCGGGTTTTTTGTTTTATGAATGAAAACAGGCCTTAGCCCTTATGGGTAAATCGCTAACTGCTATTATTTAAATAGCATATATCAAAAACCTGGCAGCACCGAGCCCTTGAACTCCACCTCGATGAACTTGCGGATTTCTTCGGACTGGTAGGCCTTGAGCAGCTTGGCCACCCAGGGCTGGTTCTTGTCTGCCTCACGCACGGCGATCAGGTTGACATAGGGGCTCTTGGCGCTTTCGAGGGCGATGGCGTCCTTCTTGGGGTTCAGTCCGGCCGACAGGGCAAAGTTGGTGTTGACGGCCGATGCGTCCAGATCGTCCAGCGAGCGCGGCAGCTGGGCTGCATCCAGCTCCACAAACTTGAGCTTCTTGGGGTTGCTCACCACATCCAGCGGCGTGGCCTTGAGGCCGGCGCCGTCTTTCAGCTTGATCAGGCCATTGTCTTGCAGCAGCAGCAATGCACGGCCGCCATTGGTGGGGTCGTTGGGCAGGCCAAAGCGGGCACCTTGCTTGAGCTCGTTCAGGCTCTTGACCTTCTTGGAGTACAGGCCCATGGGGAAGTTGACGGTGTAGCCCACCGACACGATCTTGTAGCCCCGGTCTTTCACCTGGGCATCAAGGTAGGGCTTGTGCTGGTAGGCGTTGGCATCCAGATCGCCCGCCGACAGGGCCGCATTGGGCTGAACGTAGTCGCTGAACTCGATCACCTGGATCTTCAGGCCGTCTTTTTCGGCCACTTTTTTGACCTGCTCAAAAATCTGGGCGTGCGGGCCAGCCGTCACACCAATCTTGAGGGGTTTGTCTTGCGCCAGCGCGCCGGGGGCAAAACCGGCGGCCAGGGCCAGGGTGAGGGCAGATTGCAGCAGGGAGCGCTTGTTCACGGAGACACCTTTCGTATGGAGATACCTCGCATCTTAGGGTTAGCCCTATAAAACACAAACAACCGTTTTTCTATTTCCTTAGCGCGATACCGAATAAAGAACCGCCAATTACCCGCGCAAGGCCACGTTGTTCAGCTTGTCCAGCCGCTCGGGCCAGCCGCCCTCGGTGGCGGACTGCAGCAGAATGCGCGTCCAGGCCACCCAGGCGTCCCACTGCACCCGCTTGTCCCATGCGTTGCCCCAGGCGCTGAAGCACTGCAGTGCACTCTGGGCGGCATGCTTGGCGTCGTCGCGCCGGCCGGCCGACAGATACAGCTGCGCCAGCACCATCTGCGGCTCGCCCACCCACGGGTTGTGGCGCACGGCCTGCTCCAGCACGGCGGTGGCCACGTCCAGGTCCACCAGCGGCTGGTCTTGCTGAATCACCGACCAATAAAGCGATGTGGCCGCCGCCTCGGACGCCACCGACAGGTGTTGGGTGCAATGGGCAAACACCGGGGGCACGGGCAGCAGCCCTTGCAGGCCCGGGTGCTGCAGCGCCTGCCCGAGCCCGGCAATCTGGTGCAACATGCGCCCCGTGGGCCGCATGGGCCCTGGCCACAGCGATGCGGCCCAGTGCACGGCCTGCGGGCGGTGCTGTACGTTGGGAAAACGCGAGTAAATGTCATCCTGCCAGCTGAACCACTGCTCGATGGTGTCGGCCATGCTGACGATGATGAAGGCCGCCACCTCGTAGGGCGTGAGCAGATGGCGCTGGCCGTCCTTGTCGAGCACCAGGCTGCCATCGGCCTGCGGCCCACCACCCAGCACGCGTTGCACAAACTGCGTGCGCGACTGGGTGCAAAACAGATACACCAGATGCTCGGCCGATTCGCCCACCAGTTCGCGCAGGCGGGCCCGCTCGCTGGCCGGGTCAAACTTGACCAGGTCCACAAAGGCGTTGCCATAAACGCTGTGCAGCAGCCCCAGCAGGCGCACATCCCGCGGTTGCTGCCACAGCGTGAGCGAGCGCGCCACGCCTACCAGGTGGTGGCGAAAGGTGCCCGCCTTGTGCCAGTCCTGCCCCACATTGCGCGCCAGGACGGTGGGCAACACTGGGGCCAGGTCGGCGTCGTGGGCGATCCACTCGTCATCCAGCAGCGCCTGGGCGCGGGTGAAAAGTTGCTGGTCCAGGGGGTGCAATGGCAGGGTCATGGCGTGTTGTCTCCGTCGGTTGTGTCCATCCGTGAAGCGCACAGTATCGTGGCTGGCCGCAGCGGGCGGGAGCTGGTGTGCCCCCTTGCGCCCTATTGCTATTGCGCCCCCTTGCGCCCGCATCATTCCATCAAAGCGACCGATTTCATCTGCACCCACAGCGTGCGCCCCGGCACCACACCCAGCAATGCGGCCGACCGCTTGGTGAGGCGGGCCAGCAGCATGGCGTCGCCTACGCGCACGCGCACCAGCGCAAGGCCCGGGTGCCCATCGTCCCCCACGGCATCGACGCAGCCACGCAGCACGTTCTGGATGCTGCTGGTTCCGGGCTCTTCGGCCAGGCTCACGTCCCGCGCCAGCACCCGCACCCGCACGCGGCGGCCAACAGGCAAGCCCTGGTCGCGCACCCACAGGCTGCCGCCCGAAAAATCCACCCGCGCCAGATGCCAGCCGTGGTCCACCTCGCCCACCGTGCCATCGAGCACGGCGCCAGCGTCTTCCCCCAGCGTGATGGGCAGATCGATGCGGGCCAGCGTTTGCGCCAGGGGCCCGCTGGCCACCACCCGGCCGTTGTCCATCACCACCAGGGTATCGGCCAGCCGCGCCACTTCATTGGGCGAGTGGCTGACATACAGCACAGGAATGTCCAGCTCGCCGCGCAGGCGCTCCAGGTAGGGCAGGATTTCCTGTTTGCGCTGCAGGTCGAGCGCGGCCAGCGGCTCGTCCATCAGCAGCAGGCGCGGGTTCACGGCCAGTGCCCGCGCAATGCCGACCCGCTGGCGCTCGCCACCCGACAAGGTGCCCGGTTTGCGGTCCAGCAGATGGCCAATTCCCAGCAGCGCAATCGCCTGATCAAGGCCCGCCTGCTGCGCACCCGTGGTGCGCCGCAGGCCGTAGCGCAGGTTGCCCATCACCGAAAGATGCGCAAACAGGCTGGCCTCCTGGAACACATAGCCAATGGGGCGCTGGTGCGTTGGCACCCAGCGGCCGGTGTCTTGCCACACTTCATCACCCACCATCAGGCGCCCTTGCGGTGCGCGCTCCAGGCCGGCGATGCAGCGCAGCAGCGTTGTCTTGCCCGAGCCGGAATGCCCAAACAGCGCGGTCACGCCACGCACGGGCAGGCTCAGATCCACATCCAGGGAAAAGTTGGGCCAGTCGAGCCGAAAGCGTGCTTCGATGCCGCCCATGTCAGCCGCCTTTCCGGGGCTGCGGGCGCCAGGCATACAGGGCCAACAGCACCACAAAAGAGAAACCCAGCATCACCGCCGAAAGCCGGTGTGCCTGCAAATATTCGAGCGCCTCCACATGGTCGTAAATTTGCACCGAGGCCACGCGGGTGATGCCGGGCAGGTTGCCGCCAATCATCAGCACCACACCGAACTCGCCCACGGTGTGGGCGAAGGTCAAAATGGAGGCCGTCACAAAACCTGGCGCGGCCAGCGGCACAGCCACCGTAAAAAAAGCATCCAGCGGCGAGGCGCGCAACGTGGCCGCCACTTCCATCGGCCGGTCGCCCACCGCCTCGAAAGCCGTTTGCAGCGGCTGCACCATGAAGGGCAACGAATAAAACACCGAGGCAATGACCAGACCGCCAAAAGTGAAAGGCAGCGGCGCCATGTTCAGCGCCTGGGTGAGCTGCCCCACCGGGCCACTGGGCCCCATCGCCAGCAACAGATAAAAGCCCAGTACCGAAGGCGGCAACACCAGGGGCAAGGCCACCACCGCACCAATGGGCCCCTTCCAGCGTGACGGGGTGCGCGCCAGCCACCAGGCAATCGGCGTTCCCACCAGCAGCAGGATCAGGGTTACCAGGCCTGCCAGGCGCACAGTCAGCCAGATGGCTTGCAGGTCGCCGTCCGTCAACATGGCGTTTGCTCCCATAACCAAACCGCAACGCACTCCTGGCCGTTGTCGTTGCCGCTGCCGCTGCCCTCACGCATACACGCACGCATGCCAGCGCCCTACTTGCCCGCGGCTTCGCCGGGCAGGACAAAGCCATAACGGGTCATCACGGCACGGGCGGCCTGGCTGCCCATGTAATCGGCAAACCGCTGGGCGAGTGCGTTGCCTTGAGCCCGCCGGGTGATGATGAACCCCTGCTCCAGCGGCGCATGCAGGTGGTCCGGGATCAGCCAGTAACCGCCCTTGCCGGCCAGCTCGGGGCTGACCGCCAGGGCCAGCGCGATGACGCCGACCTGCGCGTTGCCCGACTGCACGAACTGCGCAGCGTGGGCAATGTTCTCGCCATAGACCAGCTTGGGCTCGACCTTGTCCCACAGACCGGAGGCGCGCAGGGCTTCCTCGGCGCGCTTGCCATAGGGCGCGTGCCGGGGGTTGGCGATGGCGACGCGGGCTACTCTTGCATCGGTCAGGCTGGCCAGCGTCATCTGGCGGGCGTCCATGGCGGCACTCCACAGCACGATGCGGCCCACCGCGTAAGGCCTGACCTCAGAAGCGGCAAACCCGGCCTTGGCCAGCGCACGCGGAAAAGCGATGTCGGCAGAAAAGTACAGGTCGTAGGGCGCGCCCCGCTGGATCTGCGCGTGAAACTTGCCCGACGAGCCGTAGATGACGTCCACCTGGTCGGCGCTGTGGGCCTGCTGAAAGGTGGCGACGATCTCGTCCATGGCGAACTTCAGATCGGCAGCGGCCGCAATGGTGATCTTTCCGGCATGGGCGGAGGCCGCAAAAAGCATGGCGCCGGCCAGCAGCAAGGGGCGAAAAAAAGGCATGGCCGCAAGCATACGGCACGCACACGGGCCCACCCATGCACAGGCCATCACCACCCAACAGAAATGGGCCTGTCGATCCGACCAGGCCCATTTCAAGCAAAAAAAGGCTCTAGCGCTTATGCAACAAGCGCTGAAAGCTATTAAATGTAGAGCAACTAGCGGTGACTCAAGCGCCGCACGGCCCAGTCGCCCAGGCTCTGGATGGCCTGCACAAAGAAGATCAGCACCACCACCACGGCCAGCATGATGTCGGGCAAAAAGCGCTGGTAGCCATAGCGAATGCCCAGGTCGCCCAGGCCGCCGCCGCCAATGGCGCCAGCCATGGCCGAGTAGCCGGTGAGGCTGACGAAGCTGATGGTCAGGCCCGCCACGATGCCGGGCAGCGCTTCGGGCAGCAGCACCTTCCACACGATCTGGCTGGTGGTGGCCCCCATCGACTGGGCGGCCTCGACCAGGCCGTTATCCACTTCGCGCAGCGCGGTTTCCACCAGCCGCGCAATGAAGGGCGCAGCGGCCAGCGTGAGCGGCACCACGGCAGCGGCCGTGCCGATGGACGAGCCCGTGATCAACCGCGTGAACGGAATGATGGCCACCAGCAAGATGATGAACGGCGTGGAGCGCACGGCGTTCACGAGCCAACCCACGGTCTTGTTGAGCGGGCTGTTTTCCAGCACGCCGCCCCGGTCGGTCAGGCGCAAAAACACACCCAGCGGAATCCCGATCAGGCCACCCACCACGCCCGAGATGCCCACCATCACGATGGTTTCCCACAGCGAGGTGGCAAACAGCTCCAGCATCATTTCTGAAAAATTCTCGAACATCGCTCAGCCTTCCGTTGTCACTTCTTCCACCACCACACCTTCACCGCGCAACTGCGCAATGGCGGTTTGCAGCCGGGCACCCTCGCCGCTGGCATACACGGCCAGCGAGCCAAAGGTCTGGTCCTGGATCTCGTCGATCTGGCCGTGCAGGATGGACAGGTCCACCCCATGCTCGCGAATCAGGCGCGACAAGATGGGCTGATAAGCCCGCTCGCCCGAGTACGACAGACGCAGCAGCTGGCCCACGCCGCCACCCTGCAACTGGCGCGACAGATGGCGCACGTGGTCCAGCACGCTGGCGGGCAGCTCCTGCGGCACGATCTCATCGATCAGGCTCTTGGTGATGGCCTGTTGCGGGCGCGTGAACACATCGATCACCGGGCCCTGCTCGACGATACGGCCTGCATCGATCACGGCCACACGGTCGGCCACCTGCTTGATGACCTGCATCTGGTGCGTGATCAGCACCACCGTCAGGCCCAGTTCCTTGTTCACCTGGCGCAGCAGTGCCAGGATGGAGCGCGTGGTTTCAGGGTCGAGTGCCGACGTGGCCTCGTCGCTCAGCAGCACCTTGGGACGGCTGGCCAGCGCGCGCGCAATGCCCACACGCTGCTTTTGTCCGCCCGAAATCTGCGACGGGTAACGGTCGGCCAGCGCCGACAGGCCCACCAGCTCCAGCAGCGGGTTCACACGCTCGCGAATGGCGGCCTTGTCCATGCCGGCCAGCTCCAATGGCAGCGCGGCGTTGTCGAACACCGTGCGCGAGGACAGCAGGTTGAAGTGCTGAAACACCATGCCGATATCGCGGCGCGCGGCACGCAGCTGCGCGTCATTGAGCTGCGTGAGATCGCGCCCCGCAACGATCACCTCGCCCTTGGTGGGCCGGTTGAGCAGGTTGATCACCCGCACCAGCGAACTCTTGCCCGCGCCGCTGCGCCCGATGATGCCAAACACTTCGCCCGGCGTGATGTGCAGGTCGATGCCGCGCAGGGCCTCGACCGGGCCTTGTGGGCCCGGATAAATCTGGGTGATGCCCCGTAAGTCGATCATGAAAATGAAATTGCGCCGCGAAGCCCCAAAGGCCGCCGCAGCGCAAGAAGTTGAATGAGGCCCGAACTGTAATCAAAAAGCATAACTAATCAAAATATCGAAAAATAAAGTAATAAGACCATCTGGTTATTAAGAAACCTTGCGGCGGCGGGCCCGCATCGGCCGCAGACGCATCCCGGGCACCATTGTGTCGCGTCAGGGTCGACAGTCCGCGCAAAACAAGCGACCGCAATGCCGACGCCGCCCCTCCGCAAATTTCGATGCCAGTCCGTCGGACTGCCGCCTGACCACCGAAAGGGCGTTGCCAAAATGTAAAAAAACTTGCCAGGGCATGACCGATCAGTCGTCCGCCGTTACGGCGGGTTGACAAGCTGACACCTTGCGACACCTGGTAACCCGGTGCCGACAGGAACGGCGTGTAATGGAGCGACTGTGAAATCTGCGAAATCAAAGGATTGGCCATGCCCATCGCATATCTCAGACAACTCGCCCTTGCGCTGGAACGCAGCAGAAACGCCGTGCGCGTAACCCATCCCTTCCAACTCGCGCTGGTTCAGTGGCTATGGTCCCGTGGCTACATAGAGGCAAAAATTTCCGCCGTGGCAGCAACTTCAAGGGCTGCGGCAGACGTACTCAGCATCACAAGGCTTGGGCGGCAGCTGATTGGCTTCCAGGCGTAGACGCGCAGGATGGCGTGGCGCATCAGCAGCACAGTGGTCATCAAACTGTCACCAGCCCAGACATAAAAAAACCTGCTACTGATTAGGTAGCAGGCTTTTCAACGCCCATGGGGCTTATCTGGTGGGACGTGCGGGGGTCGAACCCACGACAAACGGATTAAAAGTCCGCTGCTCTACCAACTGAGCTAACGTCCCCAGTTTGCAAAAGAAGTTTTATCTACTGCTGCAAAGCCTTGAATTATAGCGTGATTTTTTTGACTTGTCGGGAGCTGGTGGCCAGTTTGTCGAGCACCCATCCGGCGGCACACTGGCCAAAGGTCGCCGTAACGGCCACCACCGAGCCATAGCCATGGCAATTCAAACTTCCATCACCTTCCACCGCACAGGACGCATCAGGCGCCGCCACGGCCTCGCGGCTGAATACGCAGGTGACGCCGATCTTGCGTCCTTCACGGGGGGCTTGGTGGTGCTTGCGCAGCCGATAGCGCAACTGCGCCAGCAAGGGATCATGCGTGGTTGCACTGAGATCATCGATATCGACCTTGTGCGCATGGCGCTTGCCTCCCGCTGCGCCCACGCTCACAAAGAGTGTCCCCGTTTCGCGGGCCCAGGCTGCCATGGCGGTCTTGGCCTTGATCTGGTCACAGGCGTCCACCACCGCATCCACCGGATCGGTAATCAGACCGGGCCAATTCTCCGGTGTGACGAAATCGTCAACGCACACCACCTTGCAAGAGGGATTGATGAGCCCAATGCGGTCCTGCATGGCCAACACCTTGGCTTGGCCTACAGTGGTGGTCAGCGCATGAATCTGTCGGTTGATGTTGGATTCGGCCACATGGTCGAGGTCGATCAGGGTGATGTGCCCAACGCCGCTGCGGGCAAGGGCCTCAGCCGCCCAGGACCCTACCCCGCCAATGCCGACCACCACCACATGGGACTGCTGGATACGCTGCGCCCCTGCAACCCCATACAACCGCTCCAGACCGCCAAAACGGCGTCGCTGATCTGCGACTGACTCCGCCTCGCGCTGCTCCACCGCGATAACTGCGGGCCCGATCACTGTCGTCATTTAAGTCGCGACAACCGCTCTTTCGCCGCCACTGCAGCCTCAGACTGGGGATAGTCGCGCAACAGATCTTCCAGGGTTTTTCTGGCCGTGCGGGTTTCTTTCAGTTCAATCTGACAGTTTGCAATCGACAACGCAGCCTCGGGCGCGCGCGCGTGACCCGGTGCCTCAGACAACAACATCTTGAAGTTGCCAATGGCCTCCTTGTACTCGCGCGCAGCGTACTGTGCGTTTCCGAGCCAAAAACGGGCCGATGGCAGATAGCCACTGCGAGGGTACTGGCGGACAAAACCGGCAAAAGCCGTTTTGGCGTCTGCAAATTTGCCCGCGCGGAAAACCGCCAGAGCGGCCTCAAAATCGCGTTTTTCATCAGCATCTGCCTGAAACTCCAGCCCATCCACCGTCACCTTGACCGGCTCGAACTGGCGCAAACGCTCGTCCACACCTTGAGCGATATCTTTCTGGCGTCGCTGCAGGTCTGCCACGTCACGCAGCAGCTGTTCGTTCTGGCCACGCAACTTGGCATGCTCCATGCGCAACGTTTCAATCTGGGTCTGCAGATCCAGCAATGAACGTCTTACCTGCGAATTGTCATCCCCCGATCGCTGGTTGACCTGTTGCAGCACGTCCACCCGCTGCCGCAATTCAAGAATGGCACGCCGTGCCTCGTCATCCTCAAACAGCGCGGCATGGCCGGTGGAAACAAAGGTGCATGAGAGCGTGAGCGCAAGCAGCGCCTTGGCCGTCATTGGAAACGTTGCTGCGCGCATCAACGGTAAGACAATTCAGCGCGACGATTTTGCGCGTGCACATCTTCGCTGCCGCCCTGAGCTGCCGGCTTTTCCTTGCCAAAACTCACGGCCTCCACCTGGCTATCGGAAACGCCCAGCAAGCCCAGCGAACGGCGCACGGCTTCTGCGCGCTTTTGGCCCAGGGCCAGGTTGTATTCACGGCCACCGCGCTCGTCGGTGTGACCTTCCACCATGACCTTGCGGTTGGCACTGGATTTGATGAACCGCGCGTGCGCTTCGATCAATGACTGGAACTCGGGCTTGATAACGTAGCTGTCGTAATCAAAATAGACCAGACGGCTGACGCCCACCGGACCGGCCGCATCTTGTGCAGATTGCCCCATATTGAGGCCCGCCACGCCGCTTTGCCCGGCGGCGCCGGAATTGGCACCACCATTGGCACCCGTGGTGGGGATTGCGGACCTGTCTTCGACTGGAACATCGTCCAGCTTCACACCGGAACTGCAACCGGCCATGAGGGCTGCGACGGCAATGGCGAGGGAAATGCGTTTGATCATCATCCAAAATTCTCCTGAGAGCTTGATATACAAAAAAGTCGAAAGGTTCACTGTTTCTGAAACGGACCCCAATCGGGTTCGCGAATGTCACCGCCCTGCCCGGCAAGCCGTGCCTTGATTTTTCCGTCCAGGGTGCTGGTCATGAGCGATTCCCGGCCCTGCTGCTGCGTTGCATAAACGATCAGGCGGCTATTCGGGGCGAAACTGGGGTTTTCATCGGCGCTGGTATCGGTAATGGCCGAAACAGCTCCCGACGTCAGATCTATCACATGCAGCTTGAATGCACCGCCGACCCTTGATATGTAGGCCAGCCAGCGGCCGTCGGGACTGATGCTGGGCGAGATGTTGTAAGTGCCGGTAAAGGTCACTCGCTCGGCATTGCCGCCAGAGGCAGGCACCTTGTAAATCTGGGGGGCGCCGCCGCGGTCACTGACAAAGTAAATGCTTTTGCCATCGCTGGAGAACGAGGGTTCCGTGTCAATGCCGGCGCTTTGCATCAATCGACGCGGCTCGCCGCCATTGGCATCAATGGTGTAGAGCTGCGAAGAGCCGTCCCGGCTCAGGGTGACCGCCAGCGTGCGGCCATCCGGCGCCCAGGCGGGTGCGCTGTTGGAGCCGCGGAAATTAGCGATGAGCCGACGCCGACCCGTTGCCACGTCGTGCACATACACCACGGGCTTGCGCGACTCAAACGAAACGTAGGCAATTTGCCCGCCATTGGGCGACCAGGCGGGCGAAATAATGGGCTCGGGGCTGGACAAGGCAGACTGCGCGTTCTCGCCATCGGCATCTGCCACCCACAGGCTGTAACGCGTACCCGCCTTGGTGACATAAACGATGCGGGTCGAAAAAACACCACGCTCGCCGGTCAGCTTTTCGTAGATGAAGTCGGAAATGCGGTGCGCCACCAAACGCAGGTCCCCTTGGGTGACCACAAAGCTCTGCCCACCCAGGTCCTGCCCGCGCACCACATCCCACAGGCGAAAGCGCACGTCAAAACGGCCGTCCGCCAGGCGTGTCACGCTTCCGGTGGCAAGTGAATCAGCGCTTTTTTGCCGCCACAGCGCCACATCGGGACGCGAGGTTTCGTCAAGCGCGGAGCCCGACGCATCCACCGCGCGAAATTGCCCGCTGCGCTCCAGGTCGGCCTGCACAATGGCGGCGATTTTCTGGGGGGACTGGGCCTCGCCGCGAAACGGGGCGATGGCCACCGGCAGCTGGGTCAGCCCGACGCCCGTGACCTCGACGCGAAATTGCGCCAGGACGGGCAAGGCGGGGGTGGAAATCAACGCGGCCATCAGACGGCGGCGCAAGGGTTGCGGCAATGCCGCGGAGAGTGTGGGGTGAGGAGTTCGATCAGTGGTCATTGGCAGCCAGCGGAAACCGAGCGAAAGCCGGTGGACAGCCGCCAATGTTACACACCATCGGGGCACCCCTGTGACAAACTGTGCGATGGGCCCGCAGCGAATCGTAGAATCCGGGCCACATGCACGCCACCGATACGAACGCCCAGGCCGCTGCCACCCAGCCTGCTTCGCCCCCCAACCTGCGCGCCCGGCTGGCGCGGCTCTCGACCTATTTTGGGCACCAGCGCCTCGCCTGGGTGGTTGCCGTTGTGGCAACCCTGGTGGGCGCAGCGACCGAGCCGCTCATTCCAGCCTTGCTGCAACCGCTGCTCGACCGCGGTTTCACCCAGGGCACGCTGCAGTTGTGGATGGTGCCAGTTGCCATTCTGGGCGTTTTTCTGGTGCGGGGAATTGCACAGTTCGTTGCCCAATACGCACTGGCGCGCATTGCCAACGAAGGCATGCTCGCGCTGCGGCAAGCGTTGTTTGACCGCGTGCTGGCAGCAGAAATGGCCCTTTTCAGCCGCCAGTCGGCCAGTGCGCTCTCGAACACGGTGGTGTACGAGGTACAGACGGGCTCCACCCTGCTGGTGCAGGCGTTGCTGGGCCTGTCGCGCGACGGCTTCACGCTCATCGCATTGCTGGGCTATCTGCTTTACCTGAACTGGCAGCTCACACTGATTGTGGCCGTGGTGGTGCCCGGCGTCGCCTGGATCATGAAGACGCTGTCCCGTCGCCTGTATAGCCTGACCAAAAGCAGCCAGCAGGCAACCGACGAGCTGGCCTATGTGGTGGAAGAAAACGTTCTGGCGCATCGCATGGTGCGCCTGCACGGGGCGCAAGCGGGTCAGGCCGAACGCTTTGGCCGCCTGAGCCGAAGCCTGCGTCGGCTGGCCATCAAATCGACCATTGCATCGTCGTCCATGACGCCGCTCACCCAGTTGCTGGCCGCCGCCGCACTCTCGACGGTGATCTGCATCGCCCTGTGGCAAAACCGGGGAGCGGTGGACACACGGGAGGTGACGGTGGGCGGCTTTGTCGCGTTCATCACGGCAATGCTCATGCTGATTGCACCCATCCGCCGGCTGGCCGACGTGGCCAACCCGATCACACGCGGCCTGGCGGCACTGGAGCGGGGCCTGGCGCTGCTGAGCGATGCCGAGGCGGAAACGGGCGGCCTTTACACCGTAGAGCGGGCCAAAGGCGCACTCACCCTGCAGGATGTGACGGTGAGCTTTGGCCCAGAGCATGCGCCCGCCCTGGACCGTGTGAGCCTGACAGTGCAACCGGGCGAGATCGTGGCGCTGGTGGGCCCGTCAGGCGCAGGCAAGACCACCCTGGTGAACCTGCTGCCGCGTTTCGTGAGTCCCTCGTCGGGCCAGATCCTGCTAGACGGCCACCCCTTGAGCGACTGGCGCCTTGATGCCCTGCGCTCGCAATTTGCGATGGTCAGCCAGGATGTGGTGATGTTCAACGACAGCATTGCCGCCAACGTGGCCCTGGGCAGCCCCATCATCGAACAACGGGTGCACGACTGCCTTGCCGCCGCGAACCTTGCAGAACATATTGCAGCCCTGCCCCAGGGCGTCCACACCGTGGTGGGCCACAACGCCGCCCAGCTTTCGGGCGGACAACGCCAGCGTCTGGCGATTGCACGGGCGCTTTACAAGGATGCGCCCATCCTCATCCTCGATGAGGCAACCTCCGCGCTGGACACCGAGTCTGAACGCCTGGTGCAGGACGCCCTGCAGCGGCTCATGCGCGGCCGCACCACACTGGTCATCGCCCACCGCCTGTCCACCATCGAACACGCCGACCGCGTGGTGGTGATGGAGCGAGGCCGCATTGCAGAGCAAGGCACACACAGCGCTTTGCTGGCCAGCGGCGGGCTCTATGCCCGCCTGCAAAACCGCCCCGCAGCCGGCTAAAAAAGACCCGAGGGCCTGCGCACCCGGTTGCCCGGGTTGCCACTTACCATTTGCCGCGGTTGGGCTGGCGGCGGCGAATCGCTGTGGCGATGGCCTGTGCCGCCTCGCTGCGACTGACGCGCAGCGCAAAATCGGTGGCAGTCAGCCCCAGCTGGTTTTTCAGCGCCGGATCGGCCCCCTCGTCCAGCAACAACTGCAATGCTTCCCTTGTGCCGTATTGCGCCGCCATCATCAAAGGCGTAGAGCCATTGGGCGATGCCGCATCGATGTAGGCATGGTTCTCCAGCAACAAGGCCAAGATGCGCGTGTGCTCGGGCGTGGTGCCCGACGCGGCATAGTGCAGCGCCGTCCAGCCCGGTTTGTTGATATCGGCGTCGCGCGCAATCAGCGCCTTGACGGCCTCGATGTTGCCCTTGATGGCGGCCAGCATCAGCGGGCTTTCGTCCTGCGCATTGCGGGCTTCCACATTTAGCTGCCGCGCGCCCATCAGCGCCATGAAGGCATTGTGGGATTCCAGCTGCAACGCCATCGACAAACCTACCTGCCCCTTGGGGTCGCGCGTGTTGGGGTCAAAACCCCGCCGCAGCAACGCGGAAATGGCGGCCCCGTCATCGCGCCGGATGGCCGTGAAAAAGTCTTCGTAAGAGCCCGCTTGCGCCGTGGCATTGACCGCCACCAGCACCAGGGCCAAAACGGAACGGCGTTGCAGACTCATGCCACCACTCCTTTGAACAATGTCTCGAAATTGCGGCTGGTGGCCTGCGCCACCGCCTCCAGCGGGATACCACGGGTTTGTGCAATCTGGCGGGCCACCAGGGGCACATAGGACGGGTTGTTGGTCTTGCCCCGGTAGGGCACGGGCGCGAGGTAAGGGCTGTCGGTTTCGATCAACATGCGATCCATGGGCACAAAGGCGGCCACGTCGCGCAGATCCTGCGCACTCTTGAAGGTGACGATGCCCGAGAACGAAATGTAGTACCCCAGGTCCAGCGCGGCCCGCGCCACCTGCATCGACTCGGTAAAGCAGTGGAACACGCCACCGGCACGATTGCCCGCGCCATCTTCGCCCTCTTCGCGCAGGATGGCCAGGGTGTCATCCGAGGCGCTGCGGGTGTGGATCACCAGCGGTTTGCCGCAGGCCCGTGCTGCGCGGATATGGGTGCGAAAGCGCTCACGCTGCCATTCCATATCGGCAATGCTGCGCCCGCCCTTGCGGTCTTCCATGCCGTAGTAGTCCAGGCCCGTTTCGCCAATCGCCACCACGCGGGGCAGCGCGGCGCGGTCCAGCAGGTCTTGCACCGATGGCTCGGTCACGCCCTCGTTGTCGGGGTGCACACCCACCGTGCTCCAGAAGTTGTCATGGGCCAGCGCGAGTGCATGCACATCGTCGAATTCTTCCATGGTGGTGCAGATGCACAGGGCGCGCTCGACCTGCGCCTCCTGCATGGCCTGGCGAATGGCGGGCAGCTGGCTGAGCAGTTCTGTAAAGGTGAGGTGGCAGTGCGAATCGGTAAACATGCGGTTTCAAAACAAAAAAGCCGACCCGCCAGCGCGGGTCGGCACAAGATCAGACCATGCAATCAAATGGTTTGCGTGGGACGTTCCGACCCCAGGGCCGTGCCCAGCAGCTCCTCGATCTTGGCCTTGAGCTGCCGCGATTTTTCATCTTTGGGGAACTGGATGCCAACCCCCTGTGTGCGGTTGCCCGCTGCGCGAGGGGGAGTGACCCACGCCACGCGGCCAGCCACGGGATAGCGCTGGGTGTCGTCGGGCAGGGTCAGCAGCACATACACATCGTCACCCAGCTTGTAGTCGCGCGGCGTGGGAACAAAAATGCCACCTTCCACAAAAAAAGGAATGTAGGCCGCGTACAAGGCCGCCTTTTCCTTGATGGCCAGCTGCATGACACTGGGACGGGGCGCTGTGGATGGACTGCTCATGGTGATGGGGTCGGCTTCAGTGCCTTGAGTGTAGGGTGTTTCGCGCCTGGGCTACAAGCGCCTCCAGCATCAGACCGGCATTGAACGGATGGTCGGCCGTGCGTGCGGCCTTGGCCAGGGCGCGCGACCAGCGCGTGAGAGCCCCCAACGGCGGCGGCTTGGGCAGGTCGCCGGACGCGAAATAGCGCGGAGCAGCGCCCACACTGGCAGCCAGCAGGTCGTGGCACAGCTTTTGAAGGGCATCGATCACCTGGGCCGGTGCCCAATCGCCCAGCGCCGCCACGTCGCCGCGCGCAATGGCCTGGGGCAAAGCGGCCCACGACTGCGGACTGCGCCCCGAACGGGCCAGTGCCAGCGCGTCGTCAGGCCGGCCACCTGCAGCCCGCAGATGCGCCGCTGCGGCCGCAGGCTCGACCCCTTGCCCCGCCAGCCACTGCAGCATCCTGGCCTCGGCGGGCCAGACCATGGCGTGGCCCAGGCAGCGGCTGCGGATGGTGGGAAGCAGCTGGTGCGCGGCCTCACTGGCCAGAACAAAACGCACGTCGCCCGGCGGCTCCTCCAGGGTCTTGAGGAGCGCATTGGCCGTGATGTGGTTCATCTGCTCGGCCGGATACACCAGTACCGCCTTGCCCCGCCCACGGGCCGACGTGCGCTGCGAAAACTCCACCGCATCGCGCATGGCCTCCACGCGGATTTCGCGGCTGGGCTTGCGCTTTTTATCGTCAATGTCGGCCTGGGCTTTCTCCGACAGGGGCCAGCCCAGCGCCAGCATGTGCACCTCGGGCATCAGCACGCACAGGTCGGCATGGGTGCGTACATCGATGGCATGGCAGCTGCCGCACTGGCCGCAAGCGCCCTGGGCCGTGGGGGCATCGCACAGCCATGCGCGCACCAGCTCCATGCCCAGTGCGTACTGGCCCAGCCCCGAAGGGCCTTGCAGCAGCCAGGCATGGCCGCGCTGGGCCAGCAGGCTGGCCCGCTGTGTGGCAATCCAGGGTGCGGGGGCCACGGCACTCTCGGTCATTGCGGGCCTCCCTGGCTGGCCACCATGATCGCCAGCCACCCCTTGCGCACAAATACGCTGGTGAGTTGCTGCCACACGCGATGGCGCTCCTGCGCGGCATCCAGGCGCACGAAGCGCTGGGGCGCAGCAGCAGCCCGGCCGGCGTAGCCCTGGGCCACGCGGCGAAAGAACTCCACGGGCTGGGCCTCAAAACGGTCGGGAACGCGGGCACCGGCAAGGCGCTCGGCGGCAACCTCGGGGGCCAGATCAAACCACACCGTCAGATCGGGTTCACGCATCAAATCGACCTCTGGCCCAAGCCCCGTCTGCGCAAAGCGCTCCAGGGTTGATAGCACCCCAAGATCGAAGCCCCGCCCTGCCCCCTGGTAGGCAAAGGTCGCGTCGGTGAAACGGTCGCATAACACCACATCGCCACGCGCGAGCGCGGGCTCGATGACGTTGCGCAGGTGATCGCGGCGGGCAGCAAAAATCAGCAGCGATTCGGTCAGCGCGTCCATGGGGTCGTTCAGCACCATCTCGCGCAGCTTCTCGGCCAGCGGAGTGCCGCCGGGCTCGCGGCTGACGGTCACGGTGCGGCCCTGTGCGCGAAAGGCTTCGGCCAGCCCCCCGATGTGCGAGGACTTGCCTGCGCCGTCGATGCCTTCAAAGGTGATGAACAGACCGGGTCGTGACATGAAAACCTTGGTTGAATCGTTGCGGGCCGGCTGGTGTGAGGCGCGCGGAAAATCCCGCGTGCCGCTCACTGCCCCCGCTGATAGCGGTTGACCGCGCGGTTGTGCTCGTCCAGCGAGGCGCTGAAATGGCTGGTGCCATCGCCCTTGGCCACAAAGTACAGTGCGCGCGTGGGCTCGGGCTGCACCGCCGCCAGCAGCGATGCCTTGCCGGGCATGGCAATCGGCGTGGGCGGCAGGCCCGCGCGGGTGTAGGTGTTCCAGGGCGTGTCGGTCTGAAGATCGCGGCGGCGCAGGTTGCCGTCAAACTTCTCGCCCAGCCCGTAGATCACCGTCGGGTCAGTCTGCAGCAGCATGCCCACGCGCAGGCGGTTGGTGAACACGCCGGCAATCTGCCCACGGTCACTGGCCCGGCCGGTTTCCTTTTCGACAATGCTGGCCAAAATCAGCGCTTGCTCCGCCGATTTCAGGGGCGTGTCGGCAGCGCGCTGCGCCCAGGCGGCTTCAAGGCGGCGGTCCATGGCGTGCAGGGCGCGGCGCAACAGGGCAATGTCGCTCGACCCCTTGGCATAGGCATAGGTGTCGGGGAAAAACCGCCCCTCGGGATGCACACCCGGGCGGCCAAGCTGCGCCATCAGGTCCGCATCGGTAAGCCGGGCGGAGTCGGGCTGAAGCTGGTCCTCCCTGGCCAGGGCCTGCCGCACCTGACGCCAGTTCAAGCCTTCCACCAGCGTGAAGGCGCGCAGCGCCTCTTCGCCACGAGCCAGCTTTTGCAGCAGGGTGATGGGGGTGGTGCCCGGCGGGATTTCGTAATTGCCAGCCTTGATGGCACGGTCTTGCCCCGAAAGGCGGAACCACGCATACAGCAGGCGCGCATCGGTGTTGACGCCCGCAGCCACCACATCGCGGGCCACACCGCGCGCCGTGGTGCCGGGCTCGATGGCAAGCTCCAGCGCCTGCGTGCCTGCACCCGCCATGGGCAGCGGCTGGTGCAGCCACCAGTAGGCAACGCCACCCAGTGCGATCCCAACCACCACGATGAAAGCCAGTAAACGTCGCACAACCCTGCCGTCTGTATGTATGAAGCAGCGCATCATAATTCAGCGATGACTTACCCACTGAATGGCATTGCCCCCCTGTCCCATCTCGGCGTGATTCGCGTGGAAGGCGAAGACGCCGCCAAGTTTCTGCACGGCCAGCTCACCCAGGATTTCGCCTTGCTCGACCTGCAGCACGCCCGGCTGGCTGCCTTTTTGTCGGCCAAAGGCCGCATGCAGGCCA
Source organism: Acidovorax sp. BoFeN1 (assembly GCF_003345135.1). Taxonomy (NCBI): domain Bacteria; kingdom Pseudomonadati; phylum Pseudomonadota; class Betaproteobacteria; order Burkholderiales; family Comamonadaceae; genus Acidovorax; species Acidovorax sp. BoFeN1. The sequence continues at coordinate 40,246 of NZ_QOZT01000007.1, read as the reverse complement.
GTTTCATCGGCTTCAAGCGCAGCGAGACCGAGGTGCTGCTGGTTTGCAGCCGCGACCTGCTGGCGCCCACGCTCAAGCGCCTGTCGATGTTTGTGATGCGCGCCAAGGCCCGGCTGAGCGATGCCACAGCCGACTACGCGCTGTACGGAGTGGCCGGAGAAGCTATCAATTCAGTAGCTGGTGGCGCACAACCCGCATGGACAAAAACCGATTTTGGCTTGGCAACGGTAGTGCACCTGTATCCTGCCCTCGGCCAGCCCCGTGCCTTGTGGGTGGCCCCTGCTGCCGAGCCAGCCCCAGCCGGCCCGGCGCTGGATGCGGCCCTGTGGATGTGGAGCGAAGTGCAAAGCGGCGTTGCCACGCTCGCGGCGCCGTTGGTCGAAGCCTTTGTGCCGCAGATGCTCAATTACGAATCGGTGGGGGGTGTGAACTTCAAGAAGGGCTGCTACCCGGGCCAGGAAGTCGTGGCGCGCAGCCAGTTCCGCGGCACGCTCAAGCGCCGCGCCTTCATTGCGCACGCCCCGGCCGATGTGGTGGCAGGTGCCGAGGTTTTTGCGGCCAGCGACCTGGAGCAGCCTTGCGGCACCGTGGTGCAGGTGGCACCAGCGCCCGGTGGCGGTGTGGATGCCATCGTGTCGCTGCAGATTGCCGCCGCGCAAGAAGCGCTACAAGTGGGGTCCACGGGTGGCGTGCCCCTCACGCTGGCCCCGTTGCCTTACCCGCTGCTCGACGATATTTGACGAGTTTGTGCGATTTGCTATGAATTAAATAGCTTATTGCGCTTGCTCTTCATTGCTTTCAAGAAATAAACCGATTGAAAATCAAACCAGACAAGCGCCGACAGCTATTTTTTATATAGCAACAATCCGAGCGTTTTCACCCACGGTGCAGCCGCTGACCACGCGCGCCATCTCGGGACCAGCCCCACAGGAACCAACAGACACGTTTGCGACGCAACAGGCTGCGTGCTCTTGCCGCCCGCAAACCTGCCCAGTGCTGGCGCTCAGAGGGCCTTTTTGACCAGCCCGCCCTTGAACAGGTAAGGAAGCCGGGGCCCGCGCCCCTCAGCGGCGCCGCCTTTGTCTTCCACGCTGATGGCCAGCTCTTGCACGCCCGCCAACGCAGTGGCGGGGGCAGGCAGTTGCAGGGTTTTGTAGGTGCTGGCAATCACGCCCAGCGAGCGTGGGGGCTTGTCGCCATCCAGCGCCCACAGCTGCATGCTGTCCTCCCGCCCCTCGCGCACCTCGTTCAGGCGCTGCAGTTGCAACACACTGCCCTGCGTGTCGGCCGTCACCAGCAGGGCAGGCATGTGCCGGTCGTCCAGCAGCACCGACAGGTACTGCACCTGCGCCACCGCCGCCACCTTGGTCTGCAGGTGCGCGATTTGCGCCTTGAGTTGTTCGACCATGCTCGCGCTGGTTGCCCAGGCAATGAACAAAGTCACCAGCAGAAAAATCGCCAGGGCACGCCACCAGGCGCTGACCCCACGGCGGGCCGATGCAGGTGGCGTTGGGGCGATGGACGGGGTGTCGGGCATGTCGAAATCCGTTGGAGCAGCAAGGAACCGTGAGTATGCCCGCGCCCACCGGTGGCTCGGACATCGCCGGACAGCCCCAGAGCGGCCACCAGCCCACCCGCCAGCCAGCCCTGAAACCGGCAATGCGTTTCCATGCCGCCGCGTTTCCGTGTGATGATCCCTCCAGCAACGTGAATGGATACAACATGGCCTCCCCCACCGACAGCATCAGCATGGCACTGTTCTGCGACTTTGAAAACGTCGCCCTTGGAGTGCGTGACGCCAAATACGACAAGTTCGACATCAAGCCGGTGCTCGAACGCCTGCTGCTCAAGGGCTCCATCGTCGTCAAAAAGGCCTATTGCGACTGGGATCGCTACAAGGGCTTCAAGGCCACGATGCATGAAGCCAACTTCGAGCTGATCGAGATTCCCCATGTCCGACAGTCGGGCAAAAACTCGGCCGACATCCGCCTGGTGGTGGACGCGCTGGACCTGTGCTACACCAAGTCGCACGTCAACACCTTTGTGATCATCAGCGGCGATTCAGACTTCTCCCCGCTCGTCTCCAAGCTGCGCGAAAACGCCAAGCAGGTGATCGGTGTGGGCGTCAAGCAGTCCACCTCGGACCTGTTGATTGCCAATTGCGACGAGTTCATTTTTTACGACGATCTGGTGCGTGAAAGCCAGCGTGCGCAGGCCCGGCGCCAGCCATCCGATGCGGCGCCCCAGGCCCGGCGCTCGCCCGAGGAAGAGCGCAACCGCAAGGAAGCACAAGAGTCGCGCCGTACCCAGGGCATCGAACTGGCCGTGGAGACGTTTGATGCACTGGTCTCCGAGCGCGGCGACAGCGGCAAGATCTGGGCTTCGGTGCTCAAGGAAGCCATCAAACGCCGCAAACCCGACTTCAGCGAAACCTATTACGGTTTTCGGGCCTTTGGCAACCTGCTGGAAGAAGCCCAGGAGCGCGGCTTGCTGGAGTTTGGCCGGGACGAAAAATCGGGCGCCTACGTGTTTCGCAGCCATGGCAGCAGCGGCGCCCCCCGCGCCCGGCCCGACACGGCAGGTGAAAACCCGATGACGGGCTATTTCCGCCAGAACGCCCCCCAGGCCCCGAGAGAGCCCGGCGCTGACAGCCACGGGCCACGCCAGCGCGGACGTGGCGGCCGATCCGGGCACGCAGCATCATCCGACCCGCGCGATCTGCCGCCCATGCTGCACGCCAGCGACGACGGATTGGCAGGTGAAGACCCATCGTTCAGCGCGATGCCGCGCGACAACGACGGCACTGCGGCGCTTCATGCGCCAGGCGATGCACCGATGGGTTCACCAATGAATGCGCCGGTCAGTGCACCGGTCCGTGCGCAGCTGGATGTGCCGCAAGAAAGGCCTGTGGGCGGTTATTTTCGGCAGCAGCCGCGCACGACGGAACCGCCCGCCATGGAACCGCGCACACTGGAGCGCCCAGCCCATGAGCAGCCCACCGAAGCGCCCAAACCCCTGCCGCCCGCCACATCCGCCACGTCCGCCGAACCCGCGCGCGGACGTGCGCGCAGCCGCAAGCCGGTGACGCAACCTGCTGAGGCGGCGGCGCCTGTGGCGGCCACGGCGGCACAGGGTCCGCACGATGCGCCCTCCAGCGCGGCCCGTGCCTCCAGTGCAGCGCCGAAGGCTTCAGCAGAAAGCGAACCCGAGTCGCCCAAAAAAGCCCCTGCCCGGCCACGCCGGCCGCGCAAGCCTGCGCAGGACACCGGGGCCGCCTGACCCACAACCAACGCAACCCCCGGCGGGCGCCACGGTCTCGGACCGTGGGGCGACGGGGGACGTTTCAGAAGCGTCAGGCGTCTCTGGCCAGCCGCACCCCCGAAAACTGCCAGCGCGCCGTGGCCGGGAAAAAATTGCGGTAGCTGGCGCGTGCATGGCCGGCCGGCGTGGCGCACGAGCTGCCCCGCAGCACATACTGATTCACCATGAACTTGCCGTTGTATTCGCCCACGGCGCCTTCTGCGACCCTGAAACCGGGGTATGGCGCGTAGCTCGATTGCGTCCACTGCCACACCTCGCCAAACAGCTGCTCCAGGCCGAGGCCCCGTGCCGCACTGGGGTGCAGCGCGTCTGTGTGGGGAGCACGGGTGGTGCCTGAAGCCAGCGGTGCCGCGGCGTGCTCCCACTCGGCCTCGGTGGGCAGGCGCGCACCTGCCCAGCGCGCGTAGGCGTCCGCCTCGAAATACGACAGGTGCACCACGGGCTGCCCATGGCGCAACGGGCCCAGCCCAGCCAGGGAGAACTGGTGCCATCCGGCACCGACACGCTGCCAATACAAAGGCGCCTCCAGCCCCTGGGCAACGCGCCAGTCCCAGCCTTCAGCCAACCAATGGGCAGGATTGCGGTAACCGCCATCGTCCACAAAGGCAGCAAACTCGGCATTGGTGACAAGGCGTGATGCCAGTGCATACGTATGCAGATACACCGTGTGGCGGGGACTCTCGTTGTCAAACGCAAAGCTGTCGCCCACATGGCCTATTTCGGTAAGCCCGCCGGCAAACGCATGCCAGACCAGCGGCGGTGCGGCTTCTGCATCGGCGGCCACTGACTGCGGCGAACGGTAGGCCGGATGCATCGGGTTGCTCGACAGCAAATGCTGGATGTCGGTCACCAGCAACTCCTGGTGCTGCTGCTCGTGCTGCAAGCCCAGCTCTACCAGTGCGCACAGTGCCGCATCCTGCCCCGGCGTGGACAAAAGGTGCAGCATGCGCGCATCCACATCGGCCCGGTACGCCAGCACCTCGGCCAGCGAGGGGCGCGTGATCAGACCGCGCTGCGCCCGCGGGTGGCGGGCGCCGACACCGTTGTAATACGAGTTGAACAAGACCCTGAAGGCGGGCGCAAACGGCGCAAAACCAGGCTCGTGCGCCTCCAGCACAAAGGTTTCAAAAAACCAGGTGGTGTGGGCCAGATGCCATTTGGCCGGGCTGGCGTCGGGCATGGACTGTGCGGTGCAGTCTTCGGGTGACAGGGGCTGCACCAGCCCGGTGGTGTGGCGGCGCACTTCGGTGTAGCGGGAAATCAACAAATTCATGGCCAGGCAGCGCTTCAGCAGAGGGTTCAGGGGCGGGCGTGCACCACGGCAAACCAGCCCCGCTCGTCGGTCCATGCCTGCGCATGGGAGAAACCCGCCTGGGCCAGCATGTCGGTGAACACGGCAAGGGGGTATTTGTAGCTGTTTTCGGTGTGGATGCGCTCGCCCATGGCAAACCGGCGCTCGCCACCCGGCCAGCGCACGCAAATTGGTGCGAGCGCCTCCAGATGCATCTCGATGCGCGATGCTTGCTGGTTGAAGAACGCCCGGTGGCCCCACTGGTCTTCCACAAAATCACTGCCGATCAGGCGGTTGAGGTGCGTGAGCACATTGCGATTGAAAGCCGCCGTCACGCCCGCTGCATCGTCGTAGGCGGCCTCCAGCACCGCCACATCCTTGGGCAGATCGATGCCGATCAGCAGGCCACCATCGCCATCCACCAGGGCGCGCATGTGCCGCAACAGCTCAAGTGCCTGGGTCGGGTCAAAGTTGCCGATGGAGGAGCCCGGATAAAACACCAGGCGCCCGGCCCGTGGAATGTCGGAGGGCAGCACGACGCCCTGGGTCATGTCGCCACCCACCGCCCGCGCATCCAGCCCCGGCATGTCAGCACGCAGGCGCAGCACGGCCTCTTGCAAAAAATCGACCGAGATATCCACCCCCACAAAACAGGCGGGCCGCACCCAGGCGCACAACGCGCGGGCCTTCTCGCAGCTGCCGGCGCCCAGTTCGATCACGGTGCGCACGGCGCCCAGATGCCGGGCCATGTCGGCCGCATGCCGCTGCATCAGGGCCGTCTCGGTGCGCGTGGGGTAGTACTCGGGCAGGCGGGTGATGGCTTCGAACAATTGCGAGCCCCGCTGGTCGTAGAAGTATTTGGGTGAGATGCGCGCGGGGCGCTGGCTCAGGCCCTCGGTGATGTCGCTGGGGCGGTTCAGGGGCATGGCGGTGTGCGTCGGGTGTTGGGCATGGGGTGGTGAACGATGCCACAGGCTACCCCCACTGCGTTCACCCCGGGTGACAGCCTGCAACCACGGGGCGCGCAGGATTGCACCGACACGGAATCGCGCTGGCCCACTTTTCATCCCGGAGAGTTCGATACGATCTCAAGCATTTTCAGGCTCTAGACCAATACTATCAAGCGCTAATAGCTATTATTTATATAGCGTTTTTTCAATCAATACCCAGCGCCGGCAGACCGCCGCGTCACGGCCCACCGGTGGAAACCACCAAAAAAAGGCCGGCGCACGCGCCAGCCCTTTTGACCTTGGGGTCTGATGGCAAGGCGCCGCTCACGCAGCGCCGCTGCATCAGAAGCGCCAGCCGAGACCCACGCCCACCAGCACGGGATCGACCTTGAAGGTGCCAGCCTTGACGCCGCCAGAGAACACGTCGGTCTTGATGTAAACCTTCTTGACGTCGAAGTTCAGCGACAGGTTCTTGTTGAGCGGAATGTCCACGCCGACCTGCAGGGCACCACCCCAGCTGTTCTTGTCGATGCTGGGGTTCAGAGCGGCAGCCACGGCGGGGTCAAAGCGCACGCTGGAGAAACGCGTGTAGTTGATACCAGCACCCACATAGGGCTTGAAGCCGGGGGCATCAAAGTGGTATTGCAGCAGCAGCGAGGGTGGCAGGTGCTTGAGGCTGCCGATGTTGGTGCCATTGGAACGCAGGTCGTGCTTTTGCGGCACCGTGAGGATCAGCTCGGCAGCCACGTTCTTGTTGAAAAAATACGTGATGTCAACTTCAGGAATCGTCTTGTTGTTGACGGACAGACCCAGGCCCGTGCTGTCCTTGTTGGCGCTGTCCAGATGGACGGCGCGCACGCGCACCAGCCAGGGGCTTTCGGCTTGCTGCGCAAAGGCAGCGCCAGAGGTCAATGCACACAAAACGGCTACAGCCAGCAGATTTTTTTTCATACAGAACCCAATGCGGTTGAACGGGGACGACCCCCGTACCGCAATTGAGCCTGTTAGCAAAATGGTCAACCTTGCCTCAAGTCAAACTCTTGGTAGTTACCCGAAGACGGAGCACTCGGGCCTTCCGGGTCACTTCAGGGTCCTCAGTGCGCCTTGGCACCCTTGCGCAGCCGGGCCACCACGGTGACCACCGCCACCACCAGGCCACCGGCCACGATGCCGACAACCGCGTTCAGCAGGTTGGGAACCACCACCGCCCACAGACCACCCACCGGCCAAAGGGCAGCCGCTGCACCCACGCCCTCCACGGCATGGTGCAGCGCTGGAACCCCATGCACCAGAATCCCGCCGCCCACCAGAAACATGGCCGCCGTGCCCGCCACCGACAGCGTCTTCATCAGCCAGGGCGCCGCGCGCACAATGCCTGCGCCCACGGCACGGGCCGCTGCGCCCGGCTTCTGGTTGAGCCACAGCCCCAGGTCGTCAAGCTTGACGATGCCCGCCACCAGGCCGTAAACACCCACCGTCATGGCCAGCGCAATGCCCACGAGCACCGTCACCTGCTGCACAAACGGCGCACCTGCCACCGTGCCCAGGGTGATGGCGATGATTTCCGCCGACAGGATGAAATCGGTGCGAACGGCGCCCTTGATCTTGTCTTTTTCGAAAGCCACCAGGTCCACAGCCGGGTTGGCGTTGTCCTTCACATGGCTTTCGTGCTCCGCCTCTTTCTGGTGCGGGCTGTGCAAATACTTGTGGGCCAGCTTCTCAAACCCCTCAAAGCACAAAAATGCGCCACCCACCATGAGCAGCGGCGTCACCGCCCAGGGCGCAAAGGCGCTGATAAGCAGCGCGGCCGGCACCAGAATCGCCTTATTCACCAGCGAACCCTTGGCCACGGCCCAGACCACCGGAATCTCGCGCTCTGCGCGCACGCCCGTGACCTGCTGGGCATTGAGCGCCAGGTCGTCGCCCAGCACGCCCGCGGTCTTTTGCGCTGCCACCTTGGTCATGACCGACACGTCATCGGCCATGGCAACGCTCTTCTTGGCAGCGACCTTGGTCATGAGGGCCACGTCGTCGAGGATGGTTGCAATGTCGTCCAACAATGCGAGAAGGCTGCCAGCGGCCATGTAAATTCCTTGAAGAAGCAGGTGAAAACAGGAAGGGTCGGGAGAAAAGCATGCGTCCTGCGCGCTGCGTGGCGTGCACTATAGCAACGCACCGTGGCAGCCAAGGCGTCACGCCGCCCCTGCCCCTGCAGCGCCACGGAATGCCGTGGACGCAAAGGCCATCGACAAGGGGCGCATACTCGCAGGCTCACCCACCACTTCGGGGTCCCTGACATGGCTTCGCGCCCCCGCCATGCCAGGCTATCTCACCAAACAGGAAAGCGTCCCGATTGCGGGCGTGGACAACCTGCTCATCCGCTCGCTTCTCGATCGCCAGCAGTTTTCTGACCCTCTGGGCGTTGCAGAGCGCCTGGGCATCTCGTCTGCAACCTGGCCATTGTTCGGCCTGCTGTGGCCCTCGGGCGCCCAACTGGCGGCACGGATGGCCCTGCGCCCCTTGCGCAAAGACGAGCGGGTGCTGGAAATTGGCTGCGGCCTGGGGCTGGCCAGCCTGGTGTGCCACCGGCGCGGCGTGGATGTCACGGCCAGTGATTGCCACCCGCTGGCCAACCCGTTTTTGCTGGAGAACCTGCGGCTCAACGCCCTGCCCCCGATGAAATACCGCACCGGACAATGGGGAAGCACGCCTTTGGTCGCACAACGGGAACACCCGCACAACGCCCCCTTACTGGCAAGCGCGGTGCAGGGGCAGTTTGATCTGATCATGGGCAGCGATGTGCTGTATGAGCGCGATGTGCGCGCCACGCTGGCCAGTTTCATCGACCGCCATGCGGGCGCGGGTGCACAGATCTGGATCGTGGACCCCAACCGCGGCAACCGCTCGGCATTCAACAAGCAGATGGCAACCCTCGGCTTCGAAGTGACCGAAGAACGGCTGGACCACCCGGTGCGCGGCGATCTGCCCGCCTACAAGGGGCGCTTGCTGGTGTACCAGCGAAATGGTTGTGATGCCCCCCCTGAGTCGCCTTCGGCGCCTTCCCCCTGAAGGGGGACGACGCCCTCGCTGCGGGGCGGCCCTTGCTCGGCGTCCCTGGTTTGCGCAGCGCCGGTCGCATGGGCTGCGGGTAGTGCACAGCGCAAGGGATCACTGCAATGCAGGGTTGGAGCGCCCCAAAAGCAAAAAGGCCAAGCCACGAGGGCCCAGCCTTTTCGCATGGCGCTGACCGCGCAAGCCGCTCGGTCAGAAAACCATCATCCCACCCACTTGCGGGCGTTGCGCCAGATGCGCATCCAGGGGCTCAGCGCACCGATATCACCACTGGTCCAGCTCATCTGCACGTTGCGGAATACGCGCTCGGGGTGCGGCATCATGGCTGTAAAGCGCCCATCGGCCGTGGTCACGGCAGTCAAACCGCCCGCGCTGCCGTTGGGGTTGAACGGATACTGCTCGGTGGCCGCGCCGTGGTTGTCCACAAAACGCATGGCCGCAATGGCCTGCGCCGCGTTGCCGCGGTATTTGAAATTGGCATAGCCCTCGCCATGCGCCACGGCAATCGGCAGGCGGCTGCCGGCCATGCCTTGCAGGAACAGGCTGGGCGATTCGAGCATCTCCACCAGCGACAGGCGCGCCTCGAAACGCTCGCTCTGGTTGGTGGTGAAGCGCGGCCAGTCTTGCGCGCCGGGGATGATGTCGGCCAGCTCGGCAAACATCTGGCAGCCGTTGCACACGCCCAGGCCAAAGGTGTCGGTGCGACCAAAGAAGCCCTGGAATTGCGCTGCCAGCACGGGGTTGAAGGTAATGCTGCGCGCCCAGCCAATGCCAGCGCCCAGCGTGTCGCCGTAGCTGAAGCCACCACACGCCACTACGCCCTGGAAGTCTTCGAGTTTCACGCGGCCGGTCTGCAGGTCGGTCATGTGCACGTCGAACGCCTCAAAGCCCGCTTCCGTGAAGGCGTAGGCCATTTCCACATGCGAGTTCACGCCCTGCTCGCGCAAGATAGCCACTTTGGGGCGCGAGAGGTTCAGGAACGGCGCCGCCACGTCGTCCGACGCATCGAACGTGAGGTGCACCTGCATGCCGGGGTCGGTGGGCTCGCCCGCTGTGGCGTGCTCGGCATCGGCGTTGGCGGGGTTGTCACGCTGCTGGCAGATCTTCCAGCTCACGGCATCCCACACCTGGTGCAAGTCGGCCAGCGGCGCGCTGAACACGGCCTTGGCATCGCGCCAGACCTGCAGCTCGCCCTTGCCCGCATTGATGCTGGACGATGCCGGGCGCGTCTTGCCAATGAAATGGCTGAACTTCGACAGGCCATGCTCGCGCAGCGTCTGCATCACCTCGTTGCGTTCTGCCGTGCGCACCTGCAGCACCACGCCCAGTTCTTCATTGAACAGGGCCTTGAGCGTGAGCTCTTCGCGGCGCGCGCTCACCTGCTGCGCCCAGTTCTTGGCGTCGCCGGTTTCCATGCGGCTGTCGCTGATGCCGTCGCCCTCGGTCACGAGCATGTCCACGTTCAGGGCCACGCCCACATGGCCGGCAAAGGCCATTTCGGCCACGGCGGCCAGCAGGCCACCATCGCTGCGGTCGTGGTAGGCCAGGATCTGGCCCTTGGCGCGCAGCGCGTTGACGGCGTTGACGAGGTTCACCAGGTCCTGCGGGTCGTCCACATCGGGCACCACATCGCCGCTTTGGTCGAGCGTCTGGCCCAGAATGCTGCCGCCCATGCGGCTTTGGCCCTTGCCCAGGTCCACCAGCACCAGCGTGGTGTCGTCTTCGGTGGCGTTGAGCTGGGGGGTGAGCGTGCCACGCACATCGGCCAGCGAGGCAAAGGCGCTCACGATCAGGCTCACGGGAGAGGTGACCTTTTTCTTGTCGCCGCCATCCTGCCATTGCGTGCGCATCGACAGGCTGTCCTTGCCCACGGGAATCGAGATGCCCAGCGCCGGGCACAGCTCCATGCCCACGGCCTTCACGGTGGCGTACAGGTCGGCATCCTCGCCGGGCTCGCCGCAAGCGGCCATCCAGTTGGCGGACAGCTTGACCCGCGGCAGCTCGATGGGTGCAGCCAGCAGATTGGTGATGGCCTCGGCCACCGCCATGCGGCCCGATGCCGGGGCGTTGATGGCCGCCAGCGGCGTGCGTTCGCCCATGCTCATGGCCTCGCCCGCAAAACCCTTGTAATCGGCCAGCGTCACGGCGCAATCGGCCACGGGCACCTGCCACGGGCCCACCATCTGGTCGCGGTGGCTCATGCCGCCCACGGTGCGGTCGCCAATGGTGATGAGAAAGCGCTTCGATGCCACCGTGGGGTGGGCCAGCACGTCGATCACGGCCTTTTGCAGCGGAACGCCGGTCAAGTCCATCGGTGCGAATTCACGCGTCACCGTCTTCACATCGCGGTGCATCTTGGGCGGCTTGCCCAGCAGCACGTTCATGGGCATGTCCACCGGCAACTTCTGGTCGTCGGCCGTGGCTGCGGGGTCGTGCAGCACCAGCTGGCGCTCTTCGGTGGCCGTGCCGATCACGGCAAACGGGCAGCGCTCACGCTCGCAGAAGGCCTTGAACAGCGGCAGCGATTCGGGCGCAATGGCCAGCACATAGCGCTCCTGGCTCTCGTTGCTCCAGATTTCCTTGGGCGCCATGCCCGACTCTTCGAGCTGCACGGCGCGCAGATCAAAGCGCGCGCCACGGCCTGCGTCGTTGGTCAGCTCGGGGAAGGCGTTGCTCAAACCGCCCGCACCCACGTCGTGAATGGCCAGGATGGGATTGGCCGCGCCCTGCGCCCAGCAATGGTTGATAACCTCTTGCGCACGGCGCTCGATCTCGGGGTTGCCACGCTGCACCGAGTCAAAGTCGAGCTCGGCCGCGTTGGTGCCCGTGGCCATGGAGCTGGCCGCACTGCCGCCCATACCAATGCGCATGCCCGGGCCGCCCAGCTGGATCAGCAGCGAGCCTGCGGGGAATTCGATTTTTTGGGTGAGCTGCGCGTCAATCACGCCCAGGCCGCCCGCGATCATGATGGGCTTGTGGTAGCCACGGTCCACGCCGGCCACGGTCTGCTCGTACTCGCGGAAGTAGCCCAGCAGGTTGGGCCGGCCGAACTCGTTGTTGAATGCAGCCCCGCCCAGCGGGCCTTCCACCATGATCTGCAAGGGGCTGGCGATGTGCTCGGGCTTGCCCAGCGTGCTGCCCCAAAGCCTGGACACCGTGAACCCGGTCATGCCCGCCTTGGGCTTGGAGCCGCGCCCGGTGGCGCCTTCGTCACGGATCTCGCCGCCCGCGCCGGTAGATGCGCCGGGAAACGGTGAGATCGCCGTGGGGTGGTTGTGTGTTTCCACCTTCATCAGCACATGGTGGGTTGCACTACTCTTTTCATAGCTGCTTGCGCTTGATGCATAAGCGCCAGAGGCCATTTTGGCTACAAATCGCTCGACCTGGTGGCCTTCCATGACCGACGCGTTGTCCGAATATGCCACCACGGTGTGCTGCGGCGCCAGCTGGTGCGTGTGGCGGATCATGCCGAACAGGCTCTTGTCTTGCGCAACACCGTCGATGGTGAACTGGGCATTGAAGATCTTGTGGCGGCAGTGCTCGCTGTTGGCCTGGGCAAACATCATCAACTCCACATCGGTGGGGTTGCGCGCCAGGCCCGTGAAGGCGGCCACGAGGTAGTCGATTTCATCGTCGGCCAGCGCCAGGCCAAAGCGGGTATTGGCGGCCTCCAGGGCCTTCCTGCCTTGTTCAGGGCCACCGGTCAGCACATCGACATGCTCCATGGGCGCGGGCTGCAGCTCGGTGAACAGCGCGGCAGCGGCAGCGCGGTCGGCCACCACCGATTCGGTCATGCGGTCGTGCAGCAAGGCCGCTACCTGACCCAGCTGCTCGGCGGTCAGCTCGGGCGCCTTGCCCAGCAGACCGGCCTTGAGGCTGATGCGGTATTCGGTGGTGCGCTCGACCCGGCGAATGGCCAGACCGCAGTTGCGCGCAATGTCGGTGGCCTTGGAAGCCCAGGGCGACAGCGTGCCCAGACGCGGCGTGACGATGAGGACGGTGCCGTCGCCAGGGCCCGCATACGGGTCGCCGTAGGTCAGCAAGGCGGCCAGGCGCTCAAGCTCGGGCGGCGTGGGCGCGGCGTCGGTGGCCACCAGGTGCACAAAGCGTGCCGCAATGCCACTGATCCTGGGGTGAATGGCCTCAAGGGCGGGCTGCAGTTGCTGGGCGCGAAAGGTGCTGAGGGCGTTGCCGCCCGCCAGCGTGGTCATGTGCAAGGTCACGGTAGCGGCCTGTTCGGGATGAGAGAGAGGGTAAGGCGCGCCGGGCCTCCTGCGTCACCGGGGTGGGCAGCCCCACGGGGGCGGCCGCTCCCCGGTCCAATGACACAAGGGGTGCTGCAAGCGCAGCCCGCCATTTTACCGGGCATCACGCACCGCCATGCCCTTGCCCGGCAAGGCTTGAGGGGCGATGGGATAATTGCGGCATGAGTATCACCATCAAAACCGCAGAGGACATCGCCGGCATGCGCCTCGCCTGCCGACTCGCTTCTGAAGTGCTGGACTACATCGCACCGCACATCAAGCCCGGCATCACCACGCTCGAAATCGACCGCCTGGGCGCCGAATGCATGGCCGCCCAAGGCACCATTTCTGCCACCGTAGGCTACCAGCCACCGGGCTATCCGCCTTATCCGGGCTCGCTGTGCACCTCGGTCAACCATGTGGTGTGCCACGGCATCCCCAACGACAAGCCGCTCAAGAAGGGCGACATCGTCAACGTGGACGTCACCGTCATCACCAAGGATGGCTGGTATGGCGACAACAGCCGCATGTACCTGATTGGCGAGTGCTCGATTGCCGCCAAGCGCCTGTCCGCCATTACTTATGACGCCATGTGGCTGGGTATCCAGCAGGTGCGCCCCGGCGCGCACCTGGGCGACATCGGACACGCCATCCAGAAATTCACCGAAGGGCACGGCTTTTCGGTGGTGCGCGAGTTCTGCGGCCACGGCATTGGCAAGGTATTCCACGAAGAACCCCAGGTGCTGCACTATGGCCGCCCCGGCACGCTCGAAGAGCTCAAGCCCGGCATGGTGTTCACCATCGAGCCCATGATCAACGCCGGGCGGCGCGAGATCAAGGAGTTTGGCAACGACGGCTGGACCATCGTCACCAAGGACCGCAGCCTGTCGGCACAGTGGGAGCACACGGTGCTGGTTACCGAAACAGGTTATGAGGTGATGACGCTTTCGGCCGGCTCGCCCCCGCTGCCGTCGTTTGTGACCGCCACCACCACCTGAATCCATGTTCACGATCTGAGGCGCAGCGCCTGCAAGCACGACTCTTGCTTGCGCAGGTCATGGCCCACCGCTTTCTTCATCGCCCTTGCCCATGACCGAAATTCACGCCCTGCGGAACGCCTACCGCCACGACAAGGCGGCCCTGCTGGCCACCATGCAGGCCACCGGCGCTTCCACCCGTGGCATCCGCTTGATGCTGCGCAAGCTCTCCACCCTGACCGGCGGATTGCTGCAAGCCCTGTGGCAGCGCGCCCAGCTCCCAGCCGATCTGGCCCTGGTGGCCGTGGGCGGCTTTGGGCGCGACCAGCTGTTTCCTTATTCCGACGTCGATGTGCTGCTGCTGCTGCCTGAAGGTTGCACGATCGACTCAGGGTGCGAGTTGCGCGCCCAGCTGGAGAGCTTTATTGGCAGCTGCTGGGATGCGGGCCTGGAAATCGGCTCCAGTGTGCGCACCGTGGCGGAGTGCCTGGCCGAATCGGCCCAGGATGTGACGGTGCAGACCTCGCTGCTGGAGGCCCGCCTGATTTGCGGCAATGGGGCACTGTTTGCACAGTTCCAGCAGCAATACAGCGCGCAACTGAACCCGCAGGCATTTCTGGTGGCCAAAACCCTCGAAATGCGCCAGCGGCACACCAAATACGAAAACACGCCCTACGCACTCGAACCCAACTGCAAGGAATCGCCCGGAGGCCTGCGCGACCTGCAGATGATTCTGTGGGTGGCACGCGCCGCCGGCCTGGGCCGCACCTGGAAAGAACTGGCCGCCAGCGGCATGGCCACGGCGTTTGAAGTGCGCCAGATCGAGCGCAACGAGGCCCTGCTGTGCCTGGTGCGCTCCCGCCTGCATGCCATTGCCGGGCGCCACGAGGACCGGCTGGTGTTTGACTTGCAGACCGCGGTGGCCGAATCGTTTGGCTACCGGTCACAAGCGCCCGATGGCACGCGCTTAGCCTTGCGCGCCAGCGAAGCCCTGATGCGCCGCTATTACTGGGCAGCCAAGGCCGTGTCGCAACTCAGCCAGATCCTGCTGCTCAACATCGAAGAGCGCCTGAACCCCTCGACCCACGCGCCGCGCCCCATCAACGCGCGCTTTTTCGAGAAAGCCGGGCTCATCGAGGTGGCCAGCGATGACCTGTACGAGCGCGATCCACACGCGATTCTGGAAACCTTCTTGCTGCACCAGACGACTTCCGGGCTCAAGGATCTTTCAGCCCGCACTCTGCGTGCGCTCTACAACGCGCGCGGCGTGATGGATGGCGCCTTCCGGCGCGACCCGGTCAACCGCGCGGCCTTCATGCGCATCCTGCAGCAACCCTCGGGCATCACGCATGCCATGCGGCTGATGAACCAGACCTCGGTGCTGGGGCGCTATCTGTGGGCGTTTCGCGGCATCGTGGGGCAGATGCAGCACGACCTGTTCCATGTATACACGGTGGACCAGCACATCCTGATGGTGTTGCGCAACATGCGCCGCTTCTTCATGGCCGAGCACACGCACGAGTACCCGTTTTGCTCGCAGCTTGCCGCTGGCTGGGACAAACCATGGATTCTTTATGTGGCGGCCCTTTTCCACGACATCGGCAAGGGCCGCGGCGGCGACCATTCGCAGATCGGCGCCATGGAAGTGCGGCGCTTTTGCCGACAGCATGGCGTGGACCGCGAAGACGCCCGGCTCATCGAGTTCCTGGTACGCGAGCACCTCACCATGAGCACGGTGGCGCAAAAGCAGGACCTGAGTGATCCGGACGTGATTGCCGCCTTTGCCCAACGTGTCGGCAATGAGCGCAACCTCACGGCCATGTACCTGCTCACGGTGGCAGACATCCGTGGCACCAGCCCCAAGGTCTGGAACGCTTGGAAAGGCAAGCTGCTGGAAGACCTGTACCGCGCCACCCTGCGCACGCTGGGTGGCCGGGCCCCCGACGCAGCCGCCGAGATCGAGGCCCGCAAGCGCGAGGCGCTGGTGTTGCTGGCACTCAACGCCCTGCCCTTCGAGGCGCACAAGGCGCTGTGGGCAACGCTGGATGTGAGCTACTTCATGCGCCACGAGGCGGCCGACATTGCATGGCACACCCGCCACCTCTCTCGCCATGTCGGTGCACCCCAGCCCGTGGTGCGCGCGCGCCAGTCGCTCGCGGGCGAGGGATTGCAGGTGATGGTTTACGCGCCCGATCAGGCAGACCTGTTTGCCCGCATCTGCAGCTACTTTGACCGTGCCGGCTTCAGCATTCTGGATGCGCGCGTGCACACGGCCAACAACGGCCATGCGCTCGACACCTTCCAGGTGGTGGCCTCTGCCCAGCCAGGCCATTACCGCGAACTCACGCACATGGTCGAAAGCGACCTGATGCGCGCCATCGAAACCGGTGGCCCGCTGCCCGAGCCGGCCGTGCGGCGCGTGTCACGCCGCGTCAAGAGCTTTCCGGTGGCACCAAGGGTGACCTTGCGCCCCGACGAAAAAGCCCAGCGCTGGCTGCTGGGCATCTCGGCCAGCGACCGCGCCGGTTTGCTTTATCTGGTGGCGCGCGTGCTGGCACGCCACCAGCTCAGCGTGCAACTGGCCAAGGTGAGTACGCTGGGGGAACGTGTCGAAGACACCTTTCTGATCCAGGGACCCGAGCTGCAAAGCAACGCGCGGCAGATCGAGATCGAGACCGAGTTGCTGCAGGCGCTCTCGGCCTGAGCGAGTCTGAATGTGTGCCTGGGTGTCCGCCCGCCGACGCAGTGTTGGCGGGTGGGCCCAGGCATCTCCAGGCGATCACGCCGGGTGGCTGTCGCTGGCGTCGTAAGCGGTCAGCACACGGTGCGCCACCATGTCCAGCGCGGGCCGGGTGTTGCCCTGCTTGTCTGTCCAGACCCGTGGCGTAAGCCCACCGGCCAGGGCAATGGGTTCGCCCTCTCCCAGCGCCTGCAGGGCCGAGCACACAGCGGGCTCAAAACCGATCACATTCACGATCAGCGTTTCGCCATCGCCACTGGCGGCCAGCACTTTGGCCACGGCAAAGGGCTTGCCTGCCTTGTCGATGCGCTGTTCCGCCGGCCCAAAAAGCTTTCCGGCAACAAGTCCACTGATCATGAAATTTCCAATTGGGGGAATAAGAACGGTGCCAGGCAGGTTGACCCTGAACGCGTGTAAAAAAGCCCAAAGCCAATTGGCCAGGGACTTTGGGTAGTTTGCCATCCACTTGCCAACCATGGCAGGCGCGGCGGGGCTCCAACTGCGCGCACACACCCAAGGCAATGCGTTGAAACAGGATTTTTGAAGTGGTCGCAGGCTTGCGGCAACGATTCCGGAAAATCAGCCCGAAACCCGCCCCAACGCGGATTCTGTCACAGATCTTCGCTCTCTTTTGCCCCCATCCAAGCCCACTTTTGTCGGGTCGGAGGGGCGCAGCGTCCAACTGGCGAGCCGGCAAAGAGCCACGCCCGCTTCCCAAACGCCTGCCCGGTAGCCATTGCTCATCGGGTCTGGCCACAGCCACACTGAAAACGGCCACCAATCCTGGATTCAATCGCCGGGAGCAAATCGCCTGGCATTCCACAGTAATACACTCAAGATTATTTAATATTTCATTAATATATGAATATTAAAATTATAAGTTTTGCATAAAATTAAATACGAAAATATTAACTTGTTTGCTTGACATTCATCAAAACAATATATATCCGCGGAAGAAATAATAATCGAAACAGAATATCAGGTAATACTTATGTCCACACCCACACCCTCCCCTCGTCCCCAAGCCTTGAACACGCCGCAACTTGGCAAGCGCACGTTCCTGCAGGAGCTTGTGGGCATGGCCACGGCTTTTGGTTTGGCAGGTGCCGGCCACGCTGCCAGCCCTTCCGCCACCACCCAGCCCCCGCGCCGCCCTGGCATGGAGGGCAAACGCTTCGGCATGCTGGTGGACATGCGCAAGTGCATCGGCTGTCAGGCCTGCACGGTGAGCTGCTCGGTGGAAAACCTGCCACCTATCGGCCAGTTCCGCACCACGGTGCTGCAGTACGAGATCGACAAGCCCGGCGGCGCGGCACCCGCCATGGTCAGCCTGCCACGTCTGTGCAACCACTGCGACGAGCCGCCCTGCGTGCCCGTGTGTCCGGTGCAGGCCACCTTTCAGCGCACCGACGGCATCGTGCTGGTGGACAACGAGCGCTGCGTGGGCTGCGGCTATTGCGTGCAGGCCTGCCCCTACGACGCGCGCTTCATCAACCACGAGACGCAGACGGCCGACAAGTGCACCTTTTGCGAGCACCGGCTGGAAGTCGGACTGCTGCCGGCCTGCGTGGAAAGCTGCGTGGGCGGCGCGCGGGTGATCGGCGACCTGAACGACCAGGACAGCGAGATCAACCGCCGCATGGCCGAGCACAAGGATGAGATCAAGGTGCTCAAGCCCGGCATGAACACGGCGCCGCGCGTGTACTACATCGGCCTGCCCGACGAGTTCGTCAACGGCGTGGACGGTCAGGCCAGCGTGCGCCTGGTGTCCGAGCACTAACGAAGGAGCCGACCATGCAGATCATCGAACTTCTGACCCCGCATTACGAAGCCGCCTGGCTGCCCTGGGCAGTGCAGTATTTCTTTCTGGCCGGTGTGGCCACGGGTGCAGCCCTGCTTACCGCCTTGTGCAGCTGGGACTCAACCGGCAGCTCCTTGCAGCGCCTGCTGCCGGTGGCCGTGCTGACGCTTGCCGTCAGCGCCATTGCCGCGCCCGTTTCGCTGCTGGCCGACCTGCACCAGCCTGCCCGTTTTTGGCACTTCTATGCCCATTTCACGCCCTGGTCGTGGATGTCGGTGGGCGCGCTGCTGCTGCCGGTGTTTGTCATGCTGTCCGTGGCCCTGTGCGCCAGCTGGTGGCTGGGCAAGACCCACTGGATGCGCCTGCTGTCTCCGCTGCTGGTGCTCTCGGCGCTGTCCATCACGGTCTATACAGGTGCCGAAATGATGGCAGTGCGCTCACGCCCGCTGTGGAGCACGATGTGGGTACCGGTCAACCTGGCGCTTACCGGCTGGCTGGCCACGGTGGGCGTGGCCTTCGTGCTGGAGCGCTTCTTGCCCGCCGCGCTGCGCCCCGGTGCCGCCGCCCTGCAGTTGCTTCGCGGCTTGGGGCTGGCACTGGCCGCTGCGCTGGTGGCCGTGGCCACGGCCTGGGCGTTGACGGGGATGAACGGTGGCAGTCCGTCCTTCGACGCAGCGCTGCGCCTGTGGAACGACTTCCCCGTCTGGCGCATGACCATGGTGGGTTCTGCCATTGGCGGCGCAGCCGTGGTGGGTGCGCTGCTGCGTGGCCGCCATCGGCTGGGTGCCAGAGGCTACACGCTGGTGCTGGGCCTGGGGCTGGCTGCCAGCGCTTGGGTCTTCCGCTGGGCACTGTTCATGGGCGTGCAGGGGGTTCCGAAGTTTGGCGCAGGCCTGTACCTGTACCACATGCCATTGGGCGGCGACGGCCTCTTGGGCATGGTCGGCGTGGCCGGACTGTGCGTGGCGCTGGTGGCGTTGGCCAGCTGGGCACTGGAGCTGTTTCCCGCCCGTCAGGCCAAGGCAGTCGCCTGACGGTGATCCTTGCCTTAGATATCCATTCAAATTGGCATAAAACCCAATGCAGACAAGCGCTAGCAGCTATATAAATAATAGCATTAGATGACTGCTGCGCTGACCTGAAAGAGACTTCCCATGACCGACAAAAACCAACCTCCCGTTCCTCAACACGCTGGCAGCACTGACACCAGCCCCGAAATGAACCGCCGCCGCATGCTGCTGCGCGGCGGCGCCGTGGCCGGTGGCCTGGCTGCGTTTGCCGCCGGATACGGCGAGACGGTGGTCAAGGGAGCCAAGGGCCTGGTTACGGGCACATCCGGCACACCCACCAAAAGCGCCACACGCGGAAACGCACTGACACCAGAGTTCCGCATCGACCCCGTGACGGGCCAGCTCACCACCCAGCCTGGCCAGGTGGTCAGCCCCAGCAGCTGCCTGGGCTGCTGGACACAGTGCGGTATCCGTGTGCGTGTCGACACCGGGCACAACCAAATCCTGCGCGTCGCCGGCAACCCCTACCACCCGCTGGCCACCACGCACCATGCACCCATGGAAACGCCGGTGCGTGAGGTGTACGCCATGCTGGGCGGCGACAACGGCCTGGAAGGCCGCGCCACCAGCTGTGCGCGCGGCTCGGCCATGTTCGAGCACCAGACCGCACCGCATCGCGTGCTGCAGCCGCTCAAGCGGGTGGGCCCGCGCGGCTCGGGCCAATGGAAGACCATCGCGTTCGAGGATCTTGTCAAGGAAATCTGTGAAGGCGGCGACCTGTTCGGCGAAGGCCATGTGGACGGACTGCGGGCCATCCGCGATGTGCAAACGCTGATCGACCCCGAGAACCCCGAATACGGCCCAAAGGCCAACCAGCTATTGGTGACCGATGCCTCCAACGAAGGTCGCACGCCCTTGATCAACCGCTTTGCCCGCCAGTCTTTTGGCACCGTGAACGTGTCCAACCACGGCGCCTACTGCGGCCAGACCTACCGGGTGGGCACGGCAGCCGCCTTGGGCAACCTTGCCGGCATGCCCCACGGCAAGCCAGACTGGAAGAACTCGCGTTTCGGCCTGTTTATCGGCACCGCGCCGGCACAGGCTGGCAACCCCTTTCAGCGAATGGGACGTGAGCTGTCCGAGGCACGCTCGCGTGCACAGAACACGTACCAGTACGTGGTTGTCTCGCCCATCCTGCCCATGTCCTCCAGCCATGCGGCAGGTGACAACAACCGCTGGTTGCCCATCAAGCCCACCACCGATCTCGCTCTGGTCATGGGCATGATCCGCTGGATCATTGACAACGAGCGCTACGACGCCCGGTTCCTCAGCCAGCCCGGTCCGTCCGCCATGGCCGCCGCAGGCGAGGCCGCGTGGAGCAACGCCAGCCACCTGCTGATCAACGATGCGAAGCATCCGCGTTACGGGCAGTTCTTGCGCGGAGCGGACCTGGGGCTGCCTCTGCCCGAGCCGGTGGACGAGAAAACACCCGCCGAAGATCTGTATGTGGTGCAACTGGCCGACGGCAGCCTTGCCCCGCACACCGTGGCCCAGCCCGCTGAGCTGGTGGTGCAGCGCGACTTCACCCCGATCAAGGCAGCTGACGCCACCGAGGAGCCCGCGCCGATGGCCGTCTGCACATCGTTCGTCAAACTGCGCGAAGAAGCGCGGCGCCAGACGCTGCAGGAATACTCGGACAAGTGCGGCGTGCCGGTGAAGGACATTGAAGATCTGGCGCGCGAATTCACCAGCCACGGCAAGCAGGCCGTGGCCAACTCGCACGGCGGCACCATGAGCGGTGCAGGTTTTTACACCGCCTACGCCATCGCCATGCTGAACAACCTGATCGGCAACCTCAACGTCAAGGGCGGCTGGGTTCTTGATGCCGGCCCCTTCGGCCCCTTTGGCCCTGGCCCGCGCTACAACTTTGCGCAGTTCCCTGGCGCGGTCAAACCCACGGGTGTGGCCCTTTCACGCACGCGCTTCCCCTACGAAAAAACCAGCGAATTCAAACGCAAAAAGGAAGCCGGCCAGAACCCCTATCCCGCCAAGGCTCCGTGGTATCCCGCCCCCGGGGGCATGAGCAGCGAAATGCTGGCCGCCGGCCTGCTGGGCTACCCCTACCCGGTGAAGGCGTGGGTCAACCACATGAGCAACCCGGTGTATGCCATCTGCGGTTTCGAGAACACGCTGGTGGACGCCATCAAAGACCCGAAGAAGCTGCCGCTGTTCATCTCGGTGGACCCGTTCATCAACGAGACCTCGGCCCTGGCCGACTACATCGTGCCCGACACCGTGACCTACGAGAGCTGGGGCATCGGCGCCCCATGGGCCGACGTGGTTGCCAAGAGCTCTACCGTGCGCTGGCCCGTGGTCGAACCCGCCACCGCCAGGACCACCGACGGCAAGCCCGTGAGCTTTGAAAGCTTCGTGTTCGCTGTCGCCAAACAGCTGGGCCTTCCCGGCTTCGGCAAGAACGCCATGAGCACCAAAGAGGGCGAACCGCTGGACCTGGAGTCGTCCGAAGACTTCTACCTGCGTGGCATGTGCAACATTGCCTACCAGGCCGGCAAGCCTGTGCCCGAAGCCAGCGAGGACGACATCGCCATCACCGGCCTCACCCGCTGGATGCCCGATCTGGAAAAGCGCCTCAAACCCGAGGAAGTGCGCCGCGTTGCCATGGTGATGAGCCGCGGCGGGCGCTTCGACAAGATCGACGACGCCTGGAACGGCGAACAGGTCAAGGCCGCCCACAAGTTCCCGGTGCAGCTTTGGCACGAAGGCCTGGCCAAGATGCGCCACTCGATGACGGGCGAGCGCTACGTGGGCTGCCCCACCTGGTACCCCACCCGCTTTGCCAGCGGTACGAGCATGCGCGAGCATTTCCCCGAAAGCGACTGGCCGCTCACCCTGAGCTCCTACAAATCCAACCTGATGAGCTCGATGTCGATTGCGGCCTCGCGCCTGCGCCAGGTGCACCCACACAACCCCATCAGCCTCAACAGGGACGACGCGGCCCGGCTGGGCATTGCCAACGGCGACCGCATCGAGGTCAGCACCCCCGGAGCGCGTGTGCAAGGCGTGGCACTGGTGCGTGGGGGCATTGCACAGGGGGCAGTGGCCATCGAATACGGCTACGGACACAAGCAACTGGGTGCCGTGGCCCATACCGTGGATGGCAAGCTCACCGCCCACAACCCGCAGCACGGTCAGGGCGTGAATCTGAACAGCCTGGGCTTTGCCGACCCTACGCGGCCCGCCAAGGACAACGTCTGGATTGACTGGGTGTCGGGCGCGGTGGTTCGGCAGGGGCTGCCGGTCAAAGTGCGGCGCGTGTAAGGGAGGCCGGCCAGCAGGGCCGCCTTCCTACAATGCACGCACTCCCCCACAGCCGCACTCCATGCACATTCTGATCGTCGAAGACAACACCCTGGTTGCCAGCGGCATCCAGACCGGGCTGGAACTGCATGGCTTCACCAGCGACACGGCGGCCAGCGTGGCCCAGGCCAGAGCCCACATGGCCCGCCGTGACTTTGATGCCTGCGTGCTGGACCTGGGCCTGCCCGATGGCGACGGCATCGACCTGCTGCGCCACTGGCGCGCGCAGGGGCGGGATGTGCCGGTGCTCATCCTCACCGCACGCGGCACCATCGAGGACAAGATGGCCGGTTTTCAGACGGGCACCGATGACTACCTGACCAAGCCCTTCGATCTGCAGGAGCTGGTGATGCGACTGCGCGCGTTGCTGCGCCGCGCGGGCGGGCGTGCCGGCGATCTGATGATGCTGGGCGACTGCCAGGTCAACATGGCGACGGGCGAGATCTCCCGCGAAGGCAAGCCCGTGGAGATTGCGCGCCGCGAATGGGCGCTGCTGTCGGCACTGGTGCAGGCGCGCGGGCGCGTGCTGAGCCCGGCGCAGCTGCACAACAGTCTCTATGGACTGGACCTGGACGTGGGCAGCAACACCGTCAACGTGCACGTGCACCACCTGCGCAAGAAGCTGGGTGCCGACGTGATCGACACCGTGCGCGGTCAAGGTTTTCGCCTTGGCGCCCGCTACTGCGACAGCACGACATGACGCCCCTGCCGAAAAGTCTGCGCCTGCGTTTGGTGCTGGGCCTGAGCCTCACCATGTGCCTCATCTGGGGCGGCGTGGCGGCCTGGCAATTCACCAACATGCAGCGCGAACTGCGCACCATGCTGGACGATCGGCTAATCGCCTCGGCCCGAATGGTGGCAGGCATCGTGGTGCAGTTCCAACCCATGCAACTGGCCACCACACCGCGTGCGCAAAACGATGCACTGCTCTCGGTGATAGCGCGCGATGGCGTGGCCTGCGAGGTGAGCCTGGTTCGCAGCGAGGTGGATTTTTTGCCCATCGCCAGAACCAACAATATTCCTGACATGGCGTCCGCAGGCAGCGCGGGTTTTGGCCAGATCACCAAGGGCGGAAAGCAGTGGCGCACCTATGTGCTGGAGGAAAACGGCGTGCGCGTGGCCACCGCCGACCGGCTGGACATGCGCGATCATCTGGTGCAGACCTTCCTGCGCTCGCTGGTGCTGCCTTTTGCCCTGGCGCTTGTCGGCGTCCTGCTGCTCACGTGGTGGATCTGCACGCTCAGCCTGCAGCCACTGCAGCGTTTGCGCGACGAGCTGGTTGAACGCCCGCCGCAAGACCCAACGCCCGTCAAGTCAGGCCACGACATCAAGGAGCTGGCCCCGCTCGTCGACAGCCTGAACCAGCTGCTGGAGCGCATGGACGCCAGCATCGAACATGAACGCCGCTGGACCACAGATGCGGCACACGAGCTGCGCACCCCCCTCACGGCCATCAAGACCCATGTGCAAGTCGCGCAAATGGCGCTGGCCGCCAATACACCGAATGCCCCGCAGGACAGGGTGGCCAACGCCTTGCGCCAGGCGGGTGAGGGCATCGACCACATGCACGCAACGCTGGAGCAGCTGCTGCAGCTGGCTCGCGTGGAAACGGCCACTGCCGGCGACACGCGCCACACAGTGGGTACCGAGATTGCGCAAGCCTTTCGACTGGCCTGCCGGCAATCCCTGCACCGCGCCAAAAACGAAGGCAGCGCAGTGCCCGCCATAACGCTGGACGCGCGCGAGGTGCCGTCCGAGCCCGCGGCCTGGGAAACCGTCCAGTTGCCCCTGGCGCCGGCGCTGCTGACCTGCGCCATCACCAACCTTGTAGACAACGCACTGCGCTACCACCGTGGCCCGACACCCGTGAGCGCCACGCTGCAATGGCACGCAGGCACCGCTGGCGACGGGCAGGTGGAAATTTGCGTGCGTGACCAGGGGCCGGGCCTCACGGCAGATGAATGCGGGCAGGCGCTGAAGCGCTTTTGGCGCAAGTCTGGCAGCGATCCGGGCAGTGGACTGGGGCTGACCATCGTGCACCGCATCGCAGAAAGTGCGGGCGGCACGCTGGTGCTGGAGCCCGGCACGCCCGGCCTGGTCGCCCGGCTGCGGCTGCCCACTTGCGCTGCAGATGCCGCCCCTGCGCATGGCACTGCACGAGGCTGAAAAGGACTGACGACCATGGAACGCATGCTGCATTTAGGCCCGCTGGTGCTGCCCTGGGCACTGCTCATCATGCTGGCCGGCTGGCAACTGGGCGTCTGGGTGCATGAACGCCTGTCCGTGCGCCGGGGCCTTGCGCCCGGCCCGCACGGCTGGCGAATGGCTCTTGTGGCGCTGCTGGCAGCGCGCCTGGGCTTTGTGCTGCGCTACACCGGTGAATATGTCGCTGCACCCTGGTCGATCATCAACATCCGCGACGGTGGCTGGGAACCCTGGGCCGGCCTGGGTGCCGCCCTGCTCTACTGCACCGTGTTGTGGTTGCGGCGCAGCCCCTGGCGCCGGCCTGCAACGGCAGGTCTGGCCACGTTCACTGCCGTCTGGCTGGCGGGCCTGGCGCTGCTGCACGCCACGGCCCCACCACGCGTGGCAGACCTGCCACCCTGGCACGGCGTGGCACTGGATGCGCGCACCGTCTCACTGCCAGATCTGCGCGGCCAACCCGTGGTGGTGAATCTATGGGCCAGCTGGTGCCCGCCCTGCAGGCGCGAGATGCCGGTGCTGCTGCAAGCGCGCAATGCAAAGCCACAAATCCGCTTCCTGTGGGTCAACCAGGGCGAGGCGCCCGATGTCGTCTCACGCTTTGCCACCCAGCATGGCTTGCCGCATG
Organism: Acidovorax sp. BoFeN1; assembly: GCF_003345135.1. Lineage (NCBI taxonomy): Bacteria > Pseudomonadati > Pseudomonadota > Betaproteobacteria > Burkholderiales > Comamonadaceae > Acidovorax > Acidovorax sp. BoFeN1. Next base: position 14,632 of record NZ_QOZT01000007.1, on the reverse strand, counting down.
CCGATGTGGTGCTGGACCAAACCTCCCAGCTGGGCAGCAGCCTGGGCTACAAGGCCCTGCCCACCACGCTGTTCTATGACGGCCAGGGCCGATTGGCCGCAGTGCGCGCGGGTGAGCTGTCTGCCGCAACGCTGGCAGACAACCTGGCGCTGATCTCCAGCCCCATGATTCCCATGATTCCCGCGAGTCCCGCGAGTCCCGCGAGTCCCGCCAAATGACCACAGTGGCGTGCAAATAGCCACCCGACACCCTCATCAGAAAACCTGCTGCTCGAAGCTCGCTTGAGCTTGCAGGTACCGGGTATCAAGGGTGGTGCGGTTGGCCTTGAACCGTTCACAGGCCGCCTGCCAGTTCAATCGCACCAGGTTTTATCGCTTGTGCCCACGTCAGCGTTCTACATGCGCATGCACGTGCACGTGCATTGAGCCTTGCCAGCGGCGTAGTCTTCATGCCCACTCAACACAGCTGCGATTTCGTCGTTATCAACGCATGGGCTCACGATTCAAGCTCTCCGCTTGCATTCCGCATTCCGCATCTGGCAGCGCACATGCGCTGGTGCGTCATCACGCTCACCGTGAGCAGCGCGTGGCCCGGCGCACCTGCTTTGTGTGCCCATCCCTGGCACAAAGCAAAAAAGCCCAGAACCTTTCGGCTCTGGGCTTTTGCTATCAATGGTCGGCGTGGCGGGATTCGAACTCGCGACCCCTTGCACCCCATGCAAGTGCGCTACCTGGCTGCGCTACACGCCGACAAGACTTAAATTATATACAGAAAATTCTTCAGTTCAGGGAAAGCAATGCACGAATTTCAAATAATTCCTGGCGCACCGCATTGCTGTCGAACAAACCGCCAAGCACATCAGTGCCCGCGCCTTGGGCGATGTCTGCGCCCGTGCGCATGGACACCAATTCCGACATCAACACCGGTGGCAGCGGCGCTTCATCGTGCGCGGAAGGCACTGGATCCTGCAAGCGATTGCGCGCCCCACTGATGGTGAAGCCCTGGTCGTACAGCAAGTCGCGGATGCGTCGGATCATCAGCACCTCGTGGTGCTGGTAATACCGGCGGTTGCCTCGCCGTTTCATGGGCCGCAACTGGGTGAACTCCTGCTCCCAATAGCGCAGGACATGCGGCTTGACGCCACACAACTCCGCAACTTCACCAATCGTGAAGTACCGCTTGGCGGGAATGGATGGAAGCTGGGTGCCCATGGATGGTGATTCGGACGAAAAGCTGACTAGCGTACTGCAGACGCCCTGTAAACGCCAGACCGCATTGCCAATTCAGTTGCCAGTTGGATCAAAACTCACACCAAAGCCGAAGCCGAAGCTGGAACCGAAGCAGCAGACTGGATCTGCTCCTTGAGTTTGCTGCTGGCATGAAAAGTCACCACCCTGCGCGCCTGGATGGGAATGGCTTCACCGGTGCGCGGGTTTCGGCCCGGTCGCGGCGCCTTGGTCCGGATCTGGAAGTTGCCAAAACCCGAAAGCTTGACGTCCTTGCCGTCCACCAGGCGTTGCGCAATCAGGTCAAAGAAAGCGTCGATCATGTCCTTGGACTCGCGCTTGTTCAACCCGATCTGGTCGAACAGGAGGTCGGCCAGTTGCGCCTTGGTCAGCGCAGGGGTTTCGATGCTTTCTACCGCAAATTCAATCACGTCGGCGCTCCCGGTTTTTCATCCAACACGCAACCGACCACCGGTGCGGGCGACCAGTTGGGCCACGACGGCCTGCACGGCCGTGTCGATCTCGGCTTCTGTCAGTGTGGCCTCGGCCCGGCCCAGTGACAGGCGCACCGCCAGACTCTTTTCGCCAGCAGCCAGTCCACCTGCGGGCGCAGATTCGCCAGCGCGCAAGGGCTTGGGCCGGTACACATCAAACAGCACGGCCGAACGCAGCATGGTGCCAGGAACGGCAGCGGTGATGGCATCCATCACCTCGGCATGCGTCACGCGCTCAGCCACCACCACGGCCAGATCGCGCTCCACCGCCTGGTGCTTGGCGACCGGCTGGAACTGCGGCACCACCCGCTGCAGCACGGCATCCAGCTCCAGCTCGAACATCACCGGCGCCTGGGGCAGATCCCACGACTGGCGCCATTGCGGATGCAGCTCGCCCACAAAGCCGATGGCACGCCCGTTCACCAGCACGCGCGCGCAGCGACCGGGATGCATGGACGGGTGGGCGCCTGGCTCGAAGGTGGGTCGCAACGGCGCCAGCAAGGCCTCCACATCGCCCTTCACATCGAAGAAGTCAATGACCTGCTCTTTGCGGCCCCACTGCAGCATGTCATTGGGACCATAGGCCAGACCCGCCACGCGCATGGGTTGGTGAAAACCTTCCACGGTGGTGTCGGTGTTGCGCACGCTGGCATCGCGCAAAAACACACGGCCCAGCTCGAACACGCGCACCCGCTCAGCCTTGCGGTCCAGGTTGAACTTCAAAACCTGTAGCAAAGAACCCAGCAAGGTAGAGCGCATAACGCTCATCTGGCTTGCAATCGGGTTGAGCAGCTTGATGGGCTGCACATTGGCGGGCAATTCATGCTCCCAGCGCTCTTCCACAAAACTGAAGTTGATCGTCTCCTGATACCCCAGACCGGCCAGAGACCGGCGCACGGCAAACGGGCTGCGCGTGGCCTCGGCAGCGAGCTTGGGTGTGATGGGTGCCAGCGGCGGCGTGGTCGGCAGGTTGTTGTAGCCCACCATGCGCGCGACTTCCTCGATCAGGTCTTCCTCAATCGTGATGTCGAAGCGGAAGGTGGGCGGTGTGACCGTGAGCGTGCCTTCGCCCTGCACCACGGGCAGGCCCAGACGCTGCAAGGCGCCAGCACATTGCTCTTGCGTCAAGGACATGCCAATGACCTTGGCGGCGCGTGCCACGCGCAGCGTGACGGGCTTGGGCACCGGCAGGTTCACTGCCTGATCGTCCATAGGGCCGCACACCGTGTCAGGCGTGCCGCAGATATCGATGACCAGTTGGGTGATGCGTTCGATGTGTTCCACCGTCAGGCTCGGGTCCACACCCCGTTCGAAGCGATGGCCGGCATCGGTCGAAAAATTGAAACGGCGCGAGCGCCCTGCCACCGCCTTGGGCCACCAGAAGGCGGCCTCGATATAGATATGCCGGGTGTCATCGGACACCGCCGTGGCATCACCGCCCATGATGCCGGCCAGCGACTCGACCTGGCTGTCATCAGCGATCACACCCACCTTGTCGTCCAGGGTGACGGTGTTGCCGTTGAGCAGCTTGAGCTGCTCGCCCGGCTTGCCCCAGCGCACATCCAGCCCGCCGTGGATCTTGTCCAGGTCAAAAATATGCGACGGGCGCCCCAGCTCAAACATCACATAGTTCGAGATGTCCACCAGCGGCGACACACCGCGCTGGCCGCAACGTGACAGCCGGTCCAGCATCCACTGCGGGGTGGCTGCGCGCGTGTTCACGTTGCGCACGATACGGCCAGAAAAGCGGCCGCACAGGTCGGGCGCGCTCACCTTCACGGCAAGCTTGTCGGCCAGTTGGGCACTCACCGCCGAAAACGACGGCTGCACCAAAGGCACGCCCGTGAGTGCGGACACTTCGCGTGCAATGCCATAAACACTCAGGCAGTGCGCCAGATTGGGCGTGAGCTTCAGGGTGAACAGTGTGTCGTCCAGATTCAGATGCGCACGGATGTCCTGGCCAACCGGCGCAGAGGCGTCCAGCTCCAGCAGGCCGCCATGGTCTTCCGACAGCTTGAGTTCGCGGGCCGAGCAGAGCATGCCCTGGCTTTCCACGCCGCGCAGCTTGCCCACCTTGATGAGGAACGGCTTGCCGTCGTCGCCGGACGGCAACTCGGCGCCCACCAGCGCGCATGGCACCTTGATACCCACACGCGCATTGGGCGCGCCACACACGATGTTGAGCAAGGCACCCTGCCCCACGTCCACTTGGCATACGCGCAGGCGGTCCGCATCGGGGTGCTGCACGGCTTCCTTGATTTCGCCCACCACAATGTTGGTAAACGGCGGCGCCACGGGTCGCAGCTCTTCAACCTCCAGGCCGGCCATGGTCAGCGTGTCGGCGAGTTCTTGGGTGGTCAGCGGGGGGTTGCAAAATTCGCGCAACCAGGACTCGGGGAATTGCATAGTGAGAAAACTCTTTGGCGTTAGCTTTTAAAAAGATAGCTGCTTGCGCTTGCCATTATTTGGTTTCAACATAAAAACATATTGAAACCCAATGGATAAAGGCGCTAGCAGCTCACTTTTTTGCTTTATTGGAACTGCGACAGGAAACGGATGTCGCCGTCGAAAAACAGGCGCAGGTCGTTCACGCCATAGCGCAGCATGGTCAGGCGGTCAGGGCCCATGCCAAACGCAAAACCGATGTATTTCTCGGGGTCGAGCCCCATGTTGCGCACCACGTTGGGGTGCACCTGACCCGAGCCGGCCACCTCCAGCCAGCGGCCAGCCAGCGGGCCCGTCTGGAACTGGATGTCGATCTCTGCGCTGGGTTCGGTGAACGGAAAGAAACTGGGCCGAAAGCGCAGCACCAGGTCGTCGCTCTCGAAGAAGGTGCGGCAAAACGCCGTGAAGATGACCTTGAGATCCTTGAAACTCACATTCTCGCCCACCCACAGGCCTTCGCACTGGTGGAACATGGGCGAGTGCGTGGCATCGCTGTCCACACGGTAGGTGCGGCCTGGCGCGATGACGCGGATCTCGGGCATGGACTGGCCGGCATCGAGCAGTGCGCGGTGGCGCTTGACATGCTGCACCGCGTGGCGGATCTGCATGGGACTGGTGTGGGTGCGCAGCAGGTTGGGGGCGGTAGCAGTGCCGCCTTCGACATAGAAGGTGTCGTGCATGGAACGCGCAGGATGGTCTTCCGGCGTGTTCAGTGCGGTGAAGTTGAACCAGTCGGTTTCGATTTCAGGGCCTTCGGCCACATCAAAACCCATGGAGCCGAAGATGCCCTGGATGCGCTCGAGCGTCAGCGATACCGGGTGCAGACCACCCTGCCCGCGCTGGCGGCCGGGCAGGCTAACGTCCAGCGCTTCGGCCTTGAGCTGCACCTCCAGCTCAGCGTCGGCCAGCGCCTGGCGGCGTGCGGCAAGGGCTGCCTCAATGGCCTGCTTGGCGACATTGATGGCGGCGCCGCGGGACTTCTTTTCGTCTACCGACAGCTGCGCCATGCCCTTCATGAGCTCGGTCACGCGGCCCGACTTGCCCAGAAACTGCGCTTTTGCATTTTCCAGATCAGCGGGGGTGGCGCTTTGGGCAAACAGCTGCGTCGCGCTTTCGACCAGGGAATCCAACTCGTTCATATCGACTCTTGAAAATAAACAAGGGCTAGTGCCTTTTCAAGCTCTAGCCCTTGTTGTTATTGCGCAGGAAGCTATCAAAAAGATAGCTTCCCATCATGAACTCAAGCAGCCAGCTTGGCCTTGACTTGTTCCACGATGCTGCCAAAGGCAGCCTTGTCGTGCACGGCGAGGTCGGCCAGCATCTTGCGGTCGATCTCGATGGATGCCTTCTTCAGGCCGTTGGCGAACTGGCTGTAGGTCAGGCCCAGTTCACGTGCAGCAGCGTTGATACGGGCAATCCACAACTGGCGGAACACGCGCTTCTTGGTGCGGCGGTCACGATAGGCATATTGCCCAGCCTTCATTACCGCCTGTTTGGCGATCCGGAAGACGTTACCGCGGCGACCACGGAAACCCTTTGCAAGGGCGAGAACTTTTTTGTGACGGGCACGGGCCGTTACACCACGTTTGACGCGAGGCATGTATGTACTCCTTGTTCGTCGTTATTAAATGCCCATGCCGGGCAGCATTTGTGCAACCGAGGCCATATTGGTCTCATGCACAGCAACCGCACCACGCAAATGGCGCTTATTCTTGGTGGTCTTCTTCGTCAAGATGTGACGCTTGAAGGCTTGACCGCGCTTGACGGTGCCACCTGGACGAACGCGGAAACGTTTTTTCGCGCTGCTCTTGGTCTTCATTTTGGGCATGTGAATGCTCCTTTTCGTTGTGCTCGTGAGGCGTTTGCAAACCGATCTGCAAACTTGTTGGCCCCGAGCCACTTTTATCGAAAGACTTTCGCCTCTCGTTCGGCAGCGCCAAAGCACCACCTTTTCGAATGCCGCGCCATTGCGGGCTCGGCACTCAAATCCTCAAATTCATTTCACATCAGGCCGCAGTGCCAGAGGCCGGAGCAGCTTCTGCAGCCGGTTTGGGCGCAGCTGGCTTCTTCTTGCCAGGAGCGATCATCATGATCATCTGGCGGCCTTCCAGCTTGGGAAACTGCTCAATCAGGATGGTGTCAGCCAACTCGTCGCGAATGCGATTGAGCAAGGCCAAACCCAGTTCCTGGTGCGTGATTTCACGACCGCGGAACCGCAGCGTGATCTTGCACTTGTCTCCATCCGCCAGAAAACGGCGAATATTGCGCATCTTGATGTTGTAGTCGCCATCGTCCGTACCCGGACGGAATTTGACTTCCTTGATCTCGATGACCGTCTGCTTGGCCTTGGCTTCGGCAGCACGCTTTTGTTCCTGGTACTTGAACTTGCCATAGTCCATCAGGCGGCACACTGGGGGGTTCGCCGTCGCGGCGATCTCCACCAGATCCACGTCCAACTCGCCGGCCATGCGCAAGGCTTCCATCAAGCTCACAACGCCCAAAGGCTCATTCTCTGGCCCGGAAAGACGGACTTCAGGGGCCATGATTTCACGGTTCAGGCGGTGCTTGCGCTCTTCACGGTGGCGACGATCACGAAATTCAGTAGCGATGGCTATCTTCCTTGAATCAAAATGCTACAAAAATAGTAGCTAAAACCGCACCGTGGGCGCACGCCAAAGCATGTTTTCATTCAAAATCACACTTTGGAAGCGATGTCTAGGGCGATCAGCTCTGCGAACGCTTCAACGGACATCACGCCGAGATCTCGATTACCCCGGGCGCGCACTGCGACGGCTCCTGCCGCCTTCTCCTTGTCACCAGCGACGAGTATGTAAGGCAGCTTTTGCAACGAATGCTCGCGTATTTTATACGTAATCTTCTCGTTGCGCAGATCGAGCGCCACCCTAAGGTCTTGATGGGGCAGCACTTTTTGCAGTTTTGCGGCAATTTCACGACAGTAATCGCCCTGCGCGTCGGTGATGTTGAGCACTGCAACCTGCACCGGCGCCAGCCACACCGGCAGCGCACCGGCGTGCTGCTCTATCAGGATACCGATGAAGCGCTCCAGGCTTCCCACGATGGCGCGGTGCAGCATGACGGGCCGGTGGCGGGCGCCGTCTTCCCCCACATATTCGGCGTCCAGCCGCTCGGGCATGGAAAAGTCCACTTGCATGGTGCCGCACTGCCACTGGCGCCCGATCGCGTCCTTGAGCGTGTACTCGATCTTGGGGCCGTAGAAGGCGCCGTCGCCCGGGGCGATCTCGAACTCGCAGCCCGATGCCCGCAGGCTTTCCATCAGCGCATGCTCGGCCTTGTCCCAGCTTTCGTCTGAGCCAATGCGCGCCTCGGGGCGCGTGGCCACCTTGTAGATGATGTTTTCGAAGCCGAAGTCCTTGTAAACCTTTTGCAGCAAGGCTGTGTACGCCGTGCACTCGGGCAGGATGTGCTCTTCAGTACAGAAGATGTGCCCGTCATCCTGCGTGAAGCCGCGCACACGCATGATGCCGTGCAACCCGCCCGTCGGCTCGTTGCGGTGGCACTGGCCGAACTCGCCGTAGCGCAGGGGCAGGTCGCGGTAGCTCTTGATGCCCTGCTTGAAGATCAGGATGTGGCCCGGGCAGTTCATCGGCTTGAGGGCGTAGTCGCGCTTCTCGCTCTCGGTCGTGAACATGTTGTCGCGGTACTTGTCCCAGTGACCGGTTTTTTCCCAGAGCGTCTTGTCCAGAATCTGCGGACCCTTGACCTCCTGGTAGCCGTTGTCGCGGTAAACGCGGCGCATGTATTGCTCCACCTCCTGCCACAGCGTCCAGCCCTTGGGGTGCCAGAACACCGTGCCGGGCGAGTGTTCGTCAATATGGAACAGGTCGAGTTCGCGCCCCAGCTTGCGGTGGTCGCGCTTCTCGGCCTCCTCCAGCATGGTCAGGTACTGCTGGAGTTCGTCCTTCGTCGCCCAGGCCGTGCCATAAACGCGTTGCAGCATCTCGTTGCGGTGGTCGCCGCGCCAGTAGGCGCCCGCCACCTTCATGAGCTTGAAGAACTTGAGCTTGCCCGTGCTCGGGACGTGCGGGCCACGGCACAGGTCTTCAAAACTGCCTTCGCGGTACAGGCTCACGTCTTCATTGCTGGGAATGCTGGCAATGATTTCGGCCTTGTATTGCTCGCCCAGGCCCATGAAATACTGCACGGCCTCGTCGCGCGGCAGCACGCGGCGCACGATGGGCTCGTCCTTGGCAGCCAGTTCGGTCATGCGCTTCTCGATCGCCACCAGGTCCTCCGGCGTGAAGGGGTGCTTGTAGGCAAAGTCGTAATAGAAGCCGTTCTCGATCACCGGGCCGATGGTGACCTGCGCGTCCGGGAACAGCTCTTTCACCGCATAGGCCAGCAAGTGGGCCGTGGAGTGGCGGATCACATCCAGGCCATCGGCGTCCTTGGCCGTTACGATGGACAGCGGGCTGTCTGCCGTGATCTGGTGGCTGGTGTCCACCACCTTGTCGCCGATCTTGCCGGCCAAAGCGGCCTTGGCCAGACCCGCGCCAATCGTGGCGGCCACCTCGGCCACCGTGACCGGCCCTGGAAATTCGCGTTGTGAACCGTCTGGAAGCGTGATGTGAATCATGGGAGAACTCTTTCTTTTCAAACAATGCAATGGGAGCGGGCACGCGCCAGGCCCAGAAACAAAAAAGCGCGGAACAGGTCCGCGCTATCTGGAGGAGGTGTGCAATCTCGTGCAGGCGCGAACAGCCAGCCTCAGCGGCCGGTCAACATCTCCGATGTAGTTCGCGGTGTCATAACCAGATTGCCTTTCTCGCTCTTGTGCATTGAATTTGCTTGCATTTTAACCTTACGGCCAACAAAAAAAGCCCGAAGCATGCGCTTCGGGCTTTCTGAACGGTATTTTTGATGCGTTCTACGCCACACACAGGTGGCGCAGCGGCGCGTCAGATCAGTGGAACTGCTCTTCTTCGGTCGAACCCGTCAGGGCCTTCACGGAGGACGAGCCGCCCTGGATCACGGTGGTCACGTCGTCGAAGTAGCCTGCGCCCACTTCCTGCTGGTGCGACACGAAGGTGTAACCCTTTTCGCGGGCTGCGAACTCGGGCTCCTGCACCATGTTGACGTAGTGCTTCATGCCTTCGCCGCGGGCGTAGGCGTGGGCGAACTGGAAGGTGTTGAACCAGTTGATGTGGATACCGGCCAGCGTGATGAACTGGTACTTGTAGCCCAGAGCAGACAGTTCTTCCTGGAAGGAAGCGATCTGCGAGTCGTTGAGGTTCTTCTTCCAGTTAAACGATGGCGAGCAGTTGTACGACAGCAGCTTGCCGGGGTTGGCGGCCAGCACAGCCTGAGCGAACTCACGGGCGAAGCCGATGTCGGGCACGCCGGTTTCGCACCACACCAGGTCGGCGTAGGGGGCGTAGGCAATACCACGGCTGATGGCTTGCTCCAGGCCGTTCTTGACGCGGTAGAAGCCTTCTTGCGTGCGCTCGCCGGTCAGGAAGGGCTTGTCGTTGGCATCGTGGTCAGAAGTGATCAGGTTGGCAGCTTCTGCGTCGGTGCGGGCCAGAATGATGGTGGGCACGCCCATCACGTCGGCAGCAAAACGGGCCGAGATCAGCTTTTCGCAGGCTTCTTGCGTCGGAACCAGCACCTTGCCACCCATGTGGCCGCACTTCTTCACTGCAGCCAGCTGGTCTTCGAAGTGCACGCCGGCTGCGCCAGCGGCAATCATGTTCTTCATCAGTTCGAAGGCGTTCAGCACACCACCGAAACCGGCTTCTGCGTCAGCCACGATGGGCAGGAAGTAATCGATGAATTCCTTGTCGCCGGGGTTGATACCACGGCCCCACTGGATTTCGTCAGCGCGCTTGAAGGTGTTGTTGATGCGGCGCACCATGGTGGGCACCGAGTCGTAGGCGTACAGCGACTGGTCGGGGTACATGGTTTCCGATGTGTTGCCGTCAGCGGCAACTTGCCAGCCCGACAGGTACACGGCTTCCAGGCCAGCCTTGGCCTGCTGCATGGCCTGACCGGCGGAGATCGCGCCGAAGGCATTCACGTAGCCCTTCTTGGCACCGCCGTTGACCTTTTCCCAGAGCTTTTCAGCACCGCGACGGGCCAGCGTGTGCTCGATGGGCAGCGAGCCGCGCAGACGCACCACGTCCGCAGCGGTGTAACCGCGCTTGACACCCTTCCAGCGGGGGTTGGTGGCCCAGTCTTTTTCCAAGGCTGCAATTTGCTGTTCGCGGGTGAGTTGTTGGCTCGGTGCTTGGGACATGTGGTGACTCCGTCGGTTGATTGAAAAAATCTCGAACAACAAAGCTGTTGTTCATGGGGTGTACTTTAAGTCTTCTATAAGACTTGCGCAACCTCTTATGTCTTATAGAAGAGATAAATTTTTCTATTTAAAAACAATGAATTGGAACGATCATTCCTCAATATAAAAAATGATTTCTCATATTGAGAAAATTTCCCGCACTGCAGCAGATCCACAATCCCGAGATGTGAAAAACTGTTTTTGCATTGTGAAAATATGGTTTTGTGCGCCGGGGCTACTTGCCGCCGGACTCGTTGGGTACATCGGCGGGCGTTTGCACTTTAGTGTGGGTTCATTGCATACGTGAGACACAGCAACAGCGACGGGAACAGGCCGCCGCAATGCACGGCTGGGTGCATGCGCTCGCCATCGAACAGCCCTGCACCCAACCGCGCCCGGTGCGCCGGGCTGAGCACCATGGTGTAGCGGACCGAATGCAGCATGGCGGCAACACAACACTTGTTCATCCGAGAGATGAGCGCCGTTTCGTCGGGCATGATGTGCTGCTCCCATCTTCAAGTGCCCCAGTCCAGTGAACGCCCCCAGCCGCACCATCGCCTATCTGTGCCTGGCCCTCAGCATGGCGCTGGTGGGCAGCTATGTGGCGCTGTCCAAGCCGCTGGCTGCTGCGATTCCAGTGTTTCTGCTGGCCTGGATGCGTTTTGGCATCGGAGGGCTGGCCATGGTGCACTGGCTGAAGAAGCCCGCCGATGAGCCACCATTGACACCACAGGTGCGGCGGCTGTTGTTTCTGGAGTCGTTCCTCGGGAATTTCCTGTTCACCGTCTGCATGATCTATGGGGTGAGCCTGACCAGCGCGGTGTCCGCGGGCGTGATCATGGCCGCCATTCCAGCGGCTGTGGCGGTGATGAGTTGGGCCTTTCTGCGCGAGCGCGTGGCCCCACGCACCTGGGTGGCTGTGGCCTGCGCGGTGGCGGGCATTGCCCTACTTTCGCTTTCAAAATCAGAGCACTCAGCACATACTCTACAAGCGCTAGAAGGCGAAAATACTCAAAATCTTGCGTGGCTGGGTCAGTTGCTTTTGGTGGGCGCCGTCATCTGCGAAGCGGCGTATTCGGTCATTGGCAAAAAGCTCACGGGGGCGCTCGGCCCCAAGCGCATCACCTCGCTGATCAACCTGTGGGGGTTTGCACTGTCCACCCCGCTGGGCCTCTACATGGCCTGGGGATTCGACTTTGCTGCAGTGAGCTGGAACATCTGGTTGCTGCTGGTGTTTTATGCGCTGGCCGCCTGCATGTGGACCGTCTGGCTATGGATGACGGGTCTGAAGGCCGTGCCGGCGGCGCAAGGCGGCATATTCACCGTGCTGTTGCCCATCAGTGCCGCACTGGTGGGGGTGCTGGTGCTGGGCGAGTCGTTCTCAGGCCTGCAATTGCTGGCATTTGGCATTGCGCTGGCCAGCGTCCTGCTGGCCACCTTGCCCACGCGTGCGGCACTGCGCGTGGGTCAAAAGGCCAATTCAGGCCTGCAGTGACCCGGCACTGATCACGATACCGTCGGCGTCCGCATAGAGCCAGTCGCCGGGCCGCACCCACACACCCTGGATCTGCACCGCCACATCGCGCTGCCCTTCGTTGCGCTTTTCAGTAGGCAGGGGCATCAGGCCCAGGGCGCGAATCCCCACGGCGGCAGCGTTGAGTTCGGCCACATCCCGCACACAACCATCCACCACAACGCCCGCCCAGCCATTGCGTGCGGCGGCGGCGGCCAGATTGCCGCCCACCAGGGCGCGCCGCAAAGACCCCCCGCCGTCCACCACCAGCACGCGGCCAAGGCCGGGGGAGTCGACCGCTGCCTTGACCAGGGTGTTGTCTTCAAAGCACTTCACCGTTGCCACGGCGCCGGCAAAGGCGGCCACACCGCCGTAGCTCTGGAATACCGGAGGCAACACGCGAAACGCACCGCTGTCATCAGCTTTGTGCGCATCGCAGAAATCACAGGTGCTGAATGCCGTGGAATGTGGGGCGGTCATGGGCCGAAAACCTTTCATGCGGGAAGTTGCAAGGAAAAAGACGATCGCGCAGCGGCGTCGGCGAATTGTCGCGCAGACCCTGCTAGGCCAAATACCCCGGCCTGCGGGCGACACGCAGAATTTGTTCTCGCGCCACCGGGGATAACCCGCGAAAAGCAATGCATTGGACGTCTCCTGCGGTCAAAGGCTGACCCATGGTGCCCTACCGCAACAAATCGAGGCAAAAAAAGCCATGGCTCACTTGGAAAGGTGTTTTTTTCCCAGTAGCATCACCTTGCCAGTGGGAAAGCCTCGTTTCGCTGGTGAAAATTTACTTCCAACAAGGACAACCCAACATGGCAACTGCAAAAAAAGCTCCGGCAAAGGCCGCTCCCGCAGCCAAGGCGCCCGCTACCAAGGCCGCCGCACCCGCCAAGAAGCGCACCCCCAATGCCGCCTTCATGAAGGCGCTGACGCCCAGCCCCGCGCTGGCCGCCGTGGTGGGCTCGGCACCGCTGCCGCGCACGGAGATCATCAGCAAGCTGTGGGTCTACATCAAGGCCAACAACCTGCAGGACGCCGCCAACAAGCGCAACATCAATGCAGACGCCAAGCTCAAGGAACTGTTCGGCAAGCCGCAAGTGTCGATGTTTGAATTGGCCGGCCTGATCGGCAAGCACGTCAAGTAAGAGGCCTCTCTCTTGCTGCTCCCAAAAAACCGGCTCAGCCGGTTTTTTTTCGTTCGAAAGGCCGAACAATGTTGCGCCTCAACATCAATGCAAATGAGAATGACCCGCATTTGATGTAACATAAGACAGCACGACGATGCACAGCCATGTTGATCTAGCCATTGCCTCTCGCCTGCTCTTGGCGCACCCGCGCGCCACCTGCACATCCACCTTTCGACGGAGGCCTCTTGGCTAAATCACGCCCCCTGCAGCGCAGCACTGCGCTGCGTTCGCACGCTTTTCCCGCTTCCCAACACCCCGCGCCCGCGCTTGGCATGTCCTCAGACAAGGCCTTGCTGCCCCTGGGTGCCCTGATGCTGGCCGCCTCGATGGGCGCTGCGGCCCAGGGCAGCGCCCCTGAAACCACCATGTCCACCGTGACCGTTAAGGAAACGGCAGAAATTCAGGGCAAAGACACCCTGCTCCTCAAGAAAACCACAGTGGGCAAGGGCAAGCAGGACATCAAGGACATTCCCCAGTCCGTGACGGTGTTCACCGAAAAACTGATGGCCGACCGCAACCAGGACGACTTTCGTGAAGTGCTGCGCACCACGGCAGGCGTGACCTTTCTGGCGGGCGAAACCGGCGAAGAAGATGTGCGCCTGCGCGGCTTCTCACTGGGCCAGGCCGGCGACATCTACATCGACGGCATGAAAGACGCACCGCTGATCGAGCGCGACACCTTCAATCACGACCGGGTGGAAGTGCTCAAGGGCTCGGCCTCGATGCTGTTTGGCAAGGGCTCCACGGGCGGCGTGGTCAACCAGGTGAACAAGGCTCCCCTGCTGATTGACCAGCATGAGGCGGCATACACCTTCGGCACCGGCAACTCCCACCGTGCCACAGGAGACTTCAACTTCGTCACAGGCGAAAACGCAGCGTTTCGCCTGAATGCCATGGTGCAGGAAGCCGACAACTACGGCGCCAAGCAGGACAAGCGCGGCATTGCTCCCACTTTTGCCTGGGGCATCGGCACCCGTGATGAGTTCTCCATCGGGCTGTACTACCTCGAATCCAAGGGCCGCCCTACCTACAACCACCCCTGGCGCCTGTCGGCAGACGGCAAGATCAACACCACCCTGCCCGCGCGCAACTTCTACGGGCTGGAAAGCGACTACACCAACACGTCATCGCAATACGCCACGTTGGGCCATATCCACCGCTTTGATGATGGTGGCGAGCTGAACACCCGCCTGCGCTACGGCACCTACGAGCGCGACATGCTGGCCAGCACCATCGGCTTTCAGAACAGCGCCATCACGCTCGGTCAGATCAACGACAGCACCGTGCTGACGCGCTACGGTTCCAAAGGTCGCATGGGCGAAAGCGATGTGCTGCAAGTGCAAAGCGACTACAGCAACACCTTCAACTGGGGTGGCAAAAAGCACGCCGTGCTGACCGGCGTGGACTACTACGACGACGATGCGAAGCGCAACCAGAACTACGCCAACACC
>NZ_QOZT01000079.1:0-17728 GCF_003345135.1 Acidovorax sp. BoFeN1 | reverse complement strand
GCACGGCGGCCTGGGGGGGCGGCGCGGGCAGCCCCGCCGGTGGCGATTGCGGCGTGGCCACGGCCAGGCCGGTGGACGCGGGCGCGGCGCCCTGCGCGGCCTGCTCCACCCAGCGGCGCACGCTGGGCAGTTCGGCCGCCAGCGGGGCGGCGCGCGTGAGTTCCTGGTACAGCTGTGCGAGCTGCTTTTGCGTGTCGGCATCGGTCTGCCAGTAGCCCTGGTGCTGGGCCTGCACCAGGCGCTCCAGCGACTGCGCATAGGCCTGCGGGTGTTCCTTGAGCCATTCGGGCAGGCCCAGCTGGTGCTTGTCGCGCACCAGCACGTCGTAGAAGCTTTGCCAGTGGTCGCTGCGCACCGTGTCGGGCGCCACGGCCTGCCAGCCCCAGGCGAACTGCACGGCCTTGAGCACCTGCAGCGTGCCCGAATAGCCCTCGGCCTTCTGCGCCTGCAGCCAGCCCGGGTGCAGGTAGCGCGACTGCATCTCCAGCGCAATGGCGCGCTGCGCGGTCTCGGTGGTGGGCTCGCCCGCGTCCTGCAACTGGGCCACATGAAGCTCCAGCCCCTGCGCTCGCCCGGCCACGCGGGCGGCCGCCGACAGGCCGCCCAGGTACTGGAACGGGTCGTCCGAGCTGACCATGGCATACAGGTGAGAGCTGCGCGACAGGATGGCGGCGTCGGTGCGGCGCAAATGAGCCGCCAATGCCATGGCGCCCAGCGCCTTCGCCGCCGTTCCGCCCGCCACGCCCGTCACGGGCTCGCCCTCCAGATACGGCTGGCTCATGCGCTGCAGGAACATCTGGCCCAGGCGCGCATCGTTGGTTTGCAGGCCATCGCTCTGCACCGCGTCCGACAGGCCGGTGCCGTAGTCGCCCACCGCATTGCCGAACGAGCGCACGCGCGCCAGCTGCTCGGCCTGTGCGCGGGGCACGCCTTGTTTGCGCAGTTCCTGGCCGATCTGCTCGGTGTTGCGCGCAATCACGTTGCCGGGCTCGGCCGTGGCGGCCTGGGCCACCGCGCGGTCGAGCAGCGCCATCAGCGCGGGGAACTGGTCGCGGTACGAGCCGGTGATGCTCATGAGCACATCGACGCGCGGACGTTTCAGCTCGTCAGCGGCGATGGTCTCCACACGCACCGGGCGGCCCGAGTCGTCCCACACCGGGCGCATGCCCAGCGCCACGAGGGCCTGGGCTTCCATGATGCCCTGGTGGCGCAGCGTTTCGCCCGCCCACAGCGACAGCGCCATGCGCTCTGGCGCCTGGCCACCGTGGCGCGCCTGGTAGTCCTTGAACCAGTCGTTGAACAGCGTCTGCGCCACGGCATAGGCCTGGCGCGTGGGCAAACGGCTCGGGTCCAGCCCCGTGAGGTTGCGGCCCGTGGGCAGGCTGTCAGGGTTGCGGATGGGGTCGCCCCCGTAGGCGGCGGGCAGGTAGCGGCCCTCCAGCGCGGCCAGCAGACCGGGCATCTCGCCCTCGGTGGCCAGCAGGCGCTCCAGCTCTTGCGCGCGCTGGGCCAGTTGCAGCAGCGCGGGCGTGTCGATGGGCTTGCGGGCAGCGCGGTTGGGCACGTAGTCTTCGGCGCGCACCAAGCCGTCCTGCGCGGGCTGCGTGTCGGGCAGCGCGGGGCGCAGGTCCAGCACGCTGGCGGCCTCGGCGTCCTTCAAAGCCACCTCCAGCCAACGCGCGGGACGCGCAGCCAACACCGCATCGTGCTTGATCAAAAAGGCCTCGTCGATGTCTTCGCCCAGCGCCTCGATCAGCGGTTTGCGCAGCGCCTGCAGGATGGTTTCGCGCCGCTGCTCGGGCGCGGGCACGCGGCCGAACACGGCCAGGCCCTTGGGCTGCGAGCTTTGCGCGAGCTGGTCCAGGTAGGGGTGCAGGATTTCGAGAAAGCCACTGAAGTCGGCCGCAATGCGCTCGGCACTCCAGCCCAGGTCGCGGTGCAGCTGGTGCTCCACAAACTGCGCTACCAGCTGCTTTTCGAGCGCGCGGCGTGTGGGGCCTTCGTCCACGGTTTCCCATTCGTGCATCACCTCGTGCATGTGGGCCATGCGTGCCTCGAAGCCCGCCGGGGCGAACACGGGCGTGCGGTGGCTCACCAGCACGGCGCGGCCCCGGCGCTTGGCCGTGAGGGCCTCACCCAGGTTGTCCACGATGTAGGGATAGACCACGGGCAGGTCACCCAGCGGCAGCAGCGCGTCGTCGTGCACATCCAGAGCACGCGCCTTGCCACCAGCCCATTCCTGCGTGCCGTGGGTGCCGAAGTGGATGAGCGCATCGGCCTCCCGCTGCGCCCACAGGTACACGGCCAGGTAGTGGTGCGACAGCGGCGCCTTGCTTTTGTGCATGAACGGGTTCTGCCCCAGGCGCAGGGTTTCTTCGCGCGGGGGCTGGGGCAGCACGGCCAGATGGCCCACCTGCAGGCGCGGGATGGCGAATACCTTTTCGCCCTGCCACTCGACCACGTAGCGGCTCTTTTCGGGTGCGCCCCAGTGCGCGTTCATGCGCTCGCGCACGGCCTTTGGAAAAGTGGCCAGGTGCTGCTCATAGCGCACCAGCGGCAGCGCGGCGGCCTGGCCTGACTCCAACAATTTGCGCACGTCGGCGCCGGGGTAATAGGCGGCCAGCAGCGGCTTGAGCCCATCGATCCAGCCCTGCTCGGGCACCTGCTGCGTGCGGTAGCCCGCCTGCGCCAGGCCGCCGGACACCTGCTCCAGGCTGCGCGGCACGTTGAGGAACGATGCGCCAAAGTTGGTGCCGCCCGGCGGGTAGTTGTAGACCATGGCCACCAGGCGCTTGTCGGCTGCCGGTTTGGTCTGCAGCGCGATCAAGCGCCGCGCCTTGGCCGCCACGGCCTGGGCCTGGCGTTCGATGAGGCGAAAGTCACGGCCCTCGGCGCCGTGGGCCGTGACCAAGACCGGATCGATGGCACCGGCAGCCTCAGGCTGCGCCAGATAGAACGGCACGTCGGACAGCGACAACCCCGTTGCGCTTGCCTCCCAGGCAGCGGCATCGCCCGCGCGGTAAGGCTGCGTGCCCAGCAGGGGCGCGCCCCAGCGGGCCAGCAGCGGCTGCAGCGCAGCGGCCTGGGGCACCAGCTGGTGCAGCACCAGGGCGGAGGCATGCAGCCGACCGGGGCCAGAGCCTCCTTCAGCGGGCAACTCCAGCACCTCGGCCAGCGTCTGCGCCGTGACCTGCTGGCCAAAGGCCGCGTAGGCGAACAGGCCTTGCTGGCGGAAGGTGCGCAGCCAGGCATCGAGCCATTCGGTGCTGCCATCCACGAAATGGTGACGGTGCACCAGCACGGCCACCGCGGGCAGGCTCCGCAGCGCGGGCTGGCTCTGGCGCCATTCCTCCAGCGCGGCGGCATTGGGCAGCAGGCGGGGCGCGTCGGGGTGGTAGATGCCTCGGGTCGGCAGGATCTCGGGCGCGGGCAAAACGGGCATGGCAACACCCACCACGGTGGCACGCGCCAGGGCGATGGCGCTCTTCAGGTTGCGCGGGCCACCGGCCTGCAGGTAGGCCACCATGCGGGCGGGCGCATCGAGCGCGGTCAGGTCAGCGGCGGGGGAGCCCGCAGGCACCCAGACCACGCGGCCGGGGGAACGTGTGGCACGGGCATCGAGCTGCGCCCCGGCCATGCGGCGCAGGCGTGCCTCGACGCTGGCGTGCGGTGCATCCACCCACACCAGCGCAGCGCCCGCGAGCGCGCGCTCCAGTTTCTGGGCCTGTGCTGCGTCGAGCACCGCCGGCCCAGCGAGCGGGTAGTCGATGTGCGCAAAACCCAGGCCCGCCTCGGTGGCCAGTCGCTGCACCATGGCCGTGCGGGTGGCTGTGGTGATGTCGGAGGTGAGCCACAGCAGCACGGGCGCTGTTTTATCGGCGCCACCCGCTGCCTGGGTCTTCTCAGCCTGGACGGCATGCACCAGCGGCGCAGCCAGCAGCAGGCACCACAGTGCCGCACGCAGGATCAGCGCCTTCATGGCTTGGCGGGTGCCAGCGCGGCGGCTCCACCCGCGCCACCGGCCGAATCGCCGACAGGAGCAGCGCCCGTTTCAGGGATGTAGACGATATTGCCGTCTTCCAGCTTGTAGGCCACGCCCGCGCGCACGCCCTGCCCTTGCGCTGCGCTGCCAGCGCCTTTGAAGCGCACTTCCTTGCCCTGCTCGCGCACCACCACTTCCATGTCGGGCTGTCCGGGGTTGCGGATGATGGTGACGCTTTCGTTGGCGCTGGTCTGGGTCTGTACGGCCACGGCCGTGAGCAGCGCCACCACCAGCACCAGGAACACGTCCACCAGGTTCACGGCCGACAGCATCGGGTCGTCGTCGTCCTCAGCCAGGACGTTGAGGTGACGCAAGCTCATGCGGCCACCCCGCGCTCCTTGCGCACCACCAGCAGCTCGGCCAGCAGCCAGCGGCGGCGCACCGAGTACACCACCAGGCCCACTGACGCGGCGGCCAGCGCCAACACCACGCCCGCAAACGCGCCGCTGAACACAGCGAGCGCCTGCTGACCGTTGCCCGCCGCCACGCTCTGCAGCGCAGGGCCGAGCGGGATCATCGTGGCGATCAGCCCCAGCATGGGCGACAGACGGCTGAGCAGGCGCACAGGCTCTACCTGGCGCACCAGCTGCAGCTCCAGTTCTTCCATCGACAAGCCAGGGGCCACGTGCAGCGAGCGGTACTGCGGCTGGCGCCAGCGCTGCCAAGCCTCCATCAGCGTCGCTCCGCCCGACCACAGCGCGTAGACAAACGCGAGCCCCACCAGCACCAGCACGGGCCACAACAATGACTGTGCGACCTGAGAAAAACCCGATTCGATGTTCATGCTTCCACTCCCTTGATTCCTTGGTTGTTGTTCTTGCGTTGCAGGGATGGCAGGGCCATCCACATGCCATCCAGATGCCGCACATGGATGCGGTGGTCAAACACGCTCTCCAGCGCGGCGTGGGTGGCGGGCGCATCGCAGGCGCCCTGGTGCAGCACACGGCCATCCGCCATCACCACCATGTCGTCGGCCTGCAGCGCCAGCGAGACCTCGTGCAGCACGCTGACCACCGTGCCGCCCGCATCGACCAGCGCACGCATGGTGTGCAGCCAATCGGTCTGGTGCGGTGGGTCGAGGTTGGCGAGCGGCTCGTCCATCAGCAGCACCTGCGCCTGCACCGCGAGAGCCCGGGCCAGCAGCACGCGCTGGCGCTCGCCGCCCGACAGTTGCGACAGCGGGCGGTGGCGCCAGTCCCAGGCTTGGGTGGTGCGCAGCGCCTGCTCCACCGCCGCGTGGTCAGCGGCCCCCGGCGGGGCCAGCCAGGCCTGGTGCGGCAGGCGGCCCAGCATGGCCACGTCGTAGCTGGTGAGGTCGTCGGCCGAGCCTTCGTTCTGGCCCAGCCAGGCAAGCTGCCGGGCACGTTCGCGCGCGGGGATCTGCGCCAGCGGGCGGCCCAGCAGCTGCACATCGCCCCGCACCGCAGCGCGCGGCAGCAGGCCCGCCAACACCCTGAGCAGGGTGGACTTGCCCGCGCCATTGGGGCCGACGATGCTCGTCCAGCGCCCGGCAGGCAGTTGCAGGTCAATGCCCTGCAATATCAAGCGATTTCCGATGCTAGCGCTTATCTGGCAAGCGCTGATAGCTACTGAATTCATAGTGCCCCACCTTGCGACGTGCGCCGGTGCATGAGCCACAGCAGGTAAGTGCCGCCCAGCGCCGCCGTGAGCACACCCACCGGCAGCTCCTGCGGCGCCAGCAGCCAGCGCGCCAGGATGTCGGCCGCCAGCAGCAGCACAGCCCCCATCAGGCTGGAGAGCACGATGTGCCGCTCGTGCGTTACGCGCACGATGGAGCGCACCAGGTGCGGCGCAGCCAGGCCCACAAAGGCGATGAGCCCCGTCTGCGCCACCGCAGTGCCCGTGGCCAATGCCATGGCGGCCACCAGGCCCGCACGCATGGGCATCAGCGGCAAGCCCAGGCTGGCGGCCGTGGCCTCGCCCAGCGTGAGGCCGTCGAGCGCGCGCGCCAGCATCCAGGCGACCACCGAGCACAACCCCCAGGCCACGGCCATGAGCAGGCAGGCCATCCAGCCCACAAAGGCGGTGCTGCCCAGAATGAAGGCCTGCATGGCCTGCAGGATGTCGGGCGAGGCCAGCTCCACCAGGTCGCGCAGCGCGCCCAGCACCACGCCCACGATCACCCCCGCCAGCAGCAGCCGCAGTGTGTGCTGCACGCCCTGCGCCAAGATCAGCGTCAGCACCACCGCCCCCGCCGCGCCCAGAAAAGCCATGCCCGTGATGCCAATGCGCGCCAGCCACTGCGCCGCCACCGGTGACACGCCAAACAGCGCCATGGCCACCGCCCCGCCCAGTGCCGCGCCCGAGGCACTGCCCAGCAGGTACGGGTCGGCCAGCGGGTTGCGAAACAACCCCTGCGCCACCGCGCCCGACAGGCCCAGCAGCGCGCCCGCCAGCCACGCACCCAGCGTGCGCGGCAGGCGGATGTCCCACACGATCTGCCAGGCCACGGGGTCGCCATGCATGCGCAGCACGCTGTCAAAACCCGTACTGCCCACGCTGGCGCCACACAGGGCCAGCACGGCGCTGGCGAGCAACAGCCAAGCGGCACACCATGCGGCACGGCGGCTTTGCCCGACGTAATTGGTGGACGAATTCACTTGTCGCTATTTCCAATGTTGGCAGCGGCTGCGACAGGCACGGCCGAGGCCAGTGCACCCGTGGAACTGGCTTTGCCAGGCCACTGGGTGCGTCCCCCTGAGGGGGAAGGCGCCGCAGGCGACTCAGGGGGAGCTTTCTCCACCAGGCAGCGCGCCATGATGCGGGCCGCCTCGGCCATGCGCGGGCCGGGGCGCACCACCACGTCGGAGTCGCCGGGGCCGAACACGCACAGCCGGTTGCCCTGGATCGCACGCATGCTGGCCCAGCCGGGGTACGGCACCATGGCCTGCATGCTGCGGTTGCCGATCATGATGATGTCGGGGTTGGCGCGCACCACGAACTCGGGGTTCAGACGGGGAAAAGGCCCGAGCGATGCGGGCACCACATTGCGCACCCCCAGCCGGGTGAGCGATTCGCCGATGAAAGATGCCTCGCCCGCCGCATAAGGCCCGCGGCTCACCTCGAAGTACACGCGCGCATTTTTGGCCCTGGGTGGCAGCGACTGCGCCGCCGCCTGCACACCCGCATCGATCACGCGCCAGAGGCGGTCGGAGCCTTGCGCGCGGGGCACGCCCAGCAGGTCGCTGACGGTGCCGAGCACGCGGCGCACATCGGCGTGGGTCTTGGGCTCCAGGGCCACTACCGTGATGCCCAGCGCCTCCAGCCGGTCGCTGGCGCGCGAGCTGACAGACATCAACACCACATCGGGCTTGAGGGCCACGATGGCCTCAATGCTCGGGTCCAGCCCGCCGCCCACTTTAGGCAGCTTGCCCACCACAGCGTCGGGCCAGTTGGAATAGCGGTCTACACCCACCAGCCGGTGGCATTGCTCCAGCTCGCACACGCTTTCGGTCAATGAGGGCAGCAGGCTCACGATGCGCTGAGGGGGCCGGGGCAGTGAGAGCTCACGGCCCCGGTCGTCCTTGATATGCACCGTCTGCGCACGCGCCAGGCCGGCCATGAGCAGGCCCAACGCGACAAGGATGGCGATCACCCACAGGATGCGGCGCACGGGGGTTGGTTTCATGGGCGGGGTTCTTTCAAAATCAAAGGCAGCCCGGCCGCCATGAGGGTGACGCGCGGGCACAACTGCGCCACTTGCTGGTTGAGTGTGCCCAGGGCATCGACAAAGGCACGCACTTCGCGTCCCATCGGGATGACGCCCAGACCGATTTCGTTGCCCACCAGAACCACGGGCCCGGGGGACTGCCTGATCGCTTCCAAAAACATAGCTGCTTGCGCTTGCCATATATGGGCTAGAGCCTGTTTTTGCTCAATATTCATAGTTTCCACACCGAAAGGCATTGTCCAGTGGGTGAGCCACAGCGTGAGGCAGTCCACCACCACCAGCGTGTGGGCAGCGCTGTGCCGCGCAACGGCGGCGGCCAGATCTCGTGGCTCTTCGATGGTGCGCAGGCCAGGCACGCGCAGGGCGCGGTCGCGCTGGTGGCGTGCAATGCGCTGGCGCATTTCGTCGTCCCAGGCTTCTGCCGTGGCAATCAGCACCGCGCGGTGGTCGCCCGCCTGCGCCAGCCAGTCGCGCGCCAGCAATTCGGCACGGCGTGATTTGCCGCTTTTCTGACCGCCCAGAATGAACTCGGTGGTGATGGCTGCGTGCAGCGTGGTCATAGGGGCGCTCCGCCCATCAGGTGGGCCACAGCCTCGGGGCTGGAGGGAAACCACGCGTGAAAGTAGCTGGCGTGGATGCTGCCCTGCTCGTACAGCGCCTCGCCAGAATCCGGCGCGGCCACTTCACCCGGCCGCGCAGTGCGGGCCACCACGGTGGCGCTGCTGTCGCAGGTCGAATAGTGAAACGTGTGGCCACGCAGCGTGTACCCCGCCACGGCCAGCTGCTGCGGCCCCAGCGCCGCCAGGCGCTTTTGCATGGTCACGCTGCCGGGTAGCAGCCCCCACAGCGGGTCCGTGCTGCCATCGGGCAACGTGATGGATTCCATCAGCGCCATCATGCCGCCGCACTCGGCCCAGAGCGGCTTGCCTGCGCCCACATGTGCACGCAGGCTGGCCTGCATGCCGGTGTTGGCGGCAATCTGCGCGGCGTGCAGCTCGGGGTAGCCACCGGGCAGCCACACGGCGTCGCACTGGGGCAGCGCCGCGTCGTGCAGGGGTGAAAAAAACACCACGCGCGCGCCCATCTGCGTGAGGCACTGCACGTTGGCGGCGTAGATGAAGCAGAACGCGGCATCGCGCGCTACGGCCACCGTGCGGCCCACAAGCAAGGCAGGCACAGCCTCTGTCTGCGCGGGCGCGGGGAAATCCACCGCCCAGCGCTGCAGATCCTGGGCCGTCATCTGCCCCAGCGGCGTGGCCGCCAGCGCATCGGCAGCAGCATCCAGGCGCTGCTGGCTGTCCAGCAGCTCGTGCGCCGCCACCAGGCCCAGGTGCCGCTCGGGCAGCAAGGCCCCGGCAGCACGGGCAGCGCCCACGTCAACGCCCACATCAGCTTTCAAGGTCACCGGCATCAGGGCGCCCAGCCAATCCTGGGGCTCGCGCAAGCCAGCCTGCAGCATGTCGGCATGGCGTGCGCTGCCCACGCGGTTGGCCAGCACGCCCGCCCAAGGCAAACCCGGGCGGTAGTGCTGCAAGCCAAACGCCAGTGCACCAAACGTGCCAGCCATGGCCGACGCGTCCACCACCGCCAGCACCGGCACATCGAAGCGCTGGGCCAGATCGGCCGCACTCGGATCGCCATCGAACAGGCCCATGACGCCTTCGATGAGGATGAGGTCGGCCTCTTGCGCCGCCGCATGCAGGCGCCGGGCGCAGTCGGCTTCGCCCGTCATCCACAGGTCGAGCTGGTGCACCGGGGCCCCGCTGGCAAGCTGGTGCCAGTGCGGGTCCAGAAAGTCGGGCCCGCACTTGAACACCCGCACCTGAAGTCCCCTGCGCGCATGCAGCCGCGCAAGGGCCGCCGTAACGGTGGTCTTGCCCTGGCCGGACGCGGGTGCGGCGACCAGCAGCGCCGGGCAGCGGGCCGATGAAGGTGGAGTCATGCTGAGCGCGTACCGACCAGAGACTGAGCCGCCGCGCCGGGCCGCCCCAAGCAAGGCTGCGCCCCCTCGGGGGGCAGCGACCACACGAAGTGAGAGAGCTTGGGGGCTATGTTCACTGCGGCGCCCACTTCACGCCGACATAGAGCGTACGGCCAGGTGTGGCGTAGGTGCGGGCCAACTGGTAGTCCTTGTCGGCCAGGTTATCGATGCGGGCCAGCAGCGTGTAATCACGGGCAATGCGGGTGCTTGCATACAGGTTGAACAGCGCATAGCCCCCCAGCACATTGGTGTTGGCAGCATTGTCAAACCGGCGACCCGAGGCCTGCACCTCGGCGCCCAGGGTCCAGTCGGCAATGCGCGTGTCGGCACCCAGGGTGGCATGGCGCTTGGCCCGGCGCGCCAGCTGCTTGCCCGTGTCCAGGTTGCGTGGGTTTTGCAGGTCGAGCGAGCCGTGAAGCTGCACACCCGACAGGTGGTAAGACCCGGCAAACGTTACACCCTCGTACTGCGCGCGGGCCGTGTTGGCATAGCAACCGAAGGCAGATGCACAGGTGCCTGCACCCGCGAACGAGATCAGGTTCGAGACCCGGTTGCGGTAAGCCACCACCGAGAAGCTGCTGCGGTCTTGTGCATACCGCAGGCCCAGTTCGGCGTTGCGGCTGGTCTCGGGCTGCAGCGTGGCCACGCCGTATTCGCTGAACCGGTGGTACAGGGTAGGTGCCCGAAAAGCAGTGCCCACCGAGGCCGTTGCGCGCCAGTGTGAAGCAAACGCGTAGCCATAAGACGCACTGCCCGTGTCCTTGCCACCGAATTCGCTGTCGGAATCGTGGCGAACATTGAGCTGTACGGTGTGGCGTCCCGTGTTCAGGCCATAGCCCAGTGCCAGGGCATCCTGCGAGCGGCTGCTGTCGATGGGACTGTTTTGCAAATCGTCTTCGCGGCGCTCCAGGGCGGCACTGAAGCGGTGGGCACCCCAGCGGAAATCGTTCTGCCAGAGGTAGCCGCGCAGCTTTGTCTCGGTGAGGTAAGGCGATGGCGTGGTTTCGTAGCGGTTGACCGAATCGGTCACCGACACGCGCGTGCTGTACACGTCCGACCATTGCGCAGCCCAGCTGAGGCCTGCCGTACGCAGGCGGTTCAGGCTGCGGTCATCCACGGGCCTGGACACGCTGTAAGAGGTATTGTCGTAGCCCGCATTCATTCGGCTGGCCAGCAGCGTCGCGTCCAGACGGTGCCGGGCATTGATGCGAAATCCCAGCCGGGCGTTACCCGAGGTGCTTTGGTAGCCGTCGCGGTCAGGGTTGTGTGAGCCGCTGACCTTGGCATCAAACCCGTCGCTGATTTCGCGCGCAATGCCCAGCGAATAATCGAACGCGCCATCCTGCCCGGCCGCGCCGCTGACCCCGGCCTCGATTTTGCGGGTGCCCTGGCTGCCAATGCCCATGCCCACATAGGGCCTTGCAGGGCCTTCGCCCCGACGGGTGAATAGCTGGATCACGCCACCAATGGCGTCCGATCCATAGACCGCAGCGGCCGGACCGCGCAACACCTCGATGCGATCGATCTGCGACAGCGGAATCTGCTCCCACTGCGCACCACCGGTGGACTGCGAGTCAATGCGCACGCCATCGATATAGACCGCCGTGAAGCGCGATTCGGCGCCCCGCAGAAAAACGCTGCTGGCGTTGCCCACGCCACCGTTGCGTGAAATCTCGATACCCGGCAGGCGTGCCAGCACATCGGCCAGGCCCGTGGCACCGCTGCCTTCGATGGTTTCGCGGTCCACGATGGACACGTCGGCCACCAGATCGGCCAGGGGCTGCTCGGTGCGCGTGGCGGTCACCACGGTGTCTTGCAACGACGGCATGCGTGCGTTTTGCGCCAGCAGCACGGGCGCTGCCCATGGCTGCGCTTGCGCCACCACCTGGGCAGACACCAGCGACAGGACAGCCAGCACGCAGGGGCGCAGGCACAGCGGCGCAATATGGCGCACATGGCGCGCACGAGGGGTACGGTTTTTCATAGGAATCATCGTCAACAAACAACCCGAGCCGGCTTCCCCGCCAGCATGTGGGTGACAAGGCTTCGTTTGCCCTGAAAGGCGCGCGAAACCACCGTGTTGGCCGGTATCCGGGCTGGCGGAGCACCCTCCAATGCCTTCCCAGGCGCTTGTTCAAGGCACCCAGTGGCGTGTGAATGGAGAGGGAATCGGATGATTCGTCCGCTGACCGTTGCGGGGGCAGCGCAGGCTGGGCCCACCATGTTTGGCGGAACCTCCCTGCTTCCCGTTGAACTGCGGTATGTGAACCACACCGCGAGCACCAACGGCGCGATTTTAAGGGCATTCCAGGTGCACCCCTCTACAATCGTTGGCAGTATGGACGCTCCTTCCACCACCGACCAGATCGCCGAACGCGTTGAGCGGCTGCTCTTGCGCCACGCGGAACTCCAGCGCACCAACGCCCTGCTGGCAAGCCAGGTGGCTAGCCTCACGCAAGAGCGCGACTCCCTCAGATCACGCTTGAGCGCCGCCCGCGCCCGGGTGGATGCCCTGCTGGAACGCCTGCCCACCGCCCCCTCCCCCAAGGACGCCGAATGAAACAAATCGAGGTGCAGATCCTGCAGCAAAGCTACCTGCTGTCCTGCCCCGAAGGGCACGAGTCAAGGTTGCTGGAAGCGGTGGAGCGTGTAGACACCGCCATGACGCGCATCCGCGATGCCGGCAAGGTGCGGTCGCGCGAACGCATTGCCGTGCTGGCGGCGCTGAATCTGGCGTTTGACATTGCCGACCGCGAAGCCGCTGACCTGGCGGCCGAGCGTGCACAACCAGCCGGTCACGCCCACACCATCGGGTCAACAAGCCAGCCTTCCGACGCGAGCACCGATGATCAGCAGCTGCAGGCGCTTGTGCGTCGCCTGGATGACGCCTTGGGGGAAGACGGGCGACTGCTCTGAGCAAATCGCACCTGCAGCCACTGTTTACAACGGCAGCGCCTGCAGGGCATGCATCCAGCGCCTACAATGGAGGTGTCTGCGGTGCTGCCGGGCTTTATATTTCCTTGAACCAATGCTCATTGAGCACGGGCTTGGTACATCGCCCGGTGAGCGTGATCATCTCGCGTCAGATGAACCCAACGCCTGGCTGCCCTCGCCCACCTGAACCCCCGGTTCAGGATGCCGGTCCGGTGGCACTTGCAGACACCCTCTTTTTGCCCCCGTCAGTGCAGCAACGCTCTGCGCAGACGTCGCGCCTTCAGTACCCCCGGAATCCTTTGCATGATGCTCGACCCCCTTCTGATTGTTGAACTCGGAATCCTCGGTCTGGGCACAGGTTTTCTGGCGGGCCTGCTCGGCATTGGTGGTGGCATGCTGCTGGTGCCCTTCCTGACCTACATCCTGGGCCACCAGCAAGTAGCCCCCGATCTCGCCGTCAAGATGGCCATTGCCACCTCCATGGCCACCATCATGTTCACCTCGATTTCCAGCGTGCGCGCACACCACAAGCGGGGTGCGGTGCGCTGGGACATAGTGAAGCGGCTGGCGCCGGGCATCGTTATCGGCGGACTGGTGGCGAGCCTGGGCGTTTTTTCGCTGCTCAAGGGTGCATTTCTGGCGATCTTCTTCGGGCTTTTTGTGAGCTTCTCCGCATTTCAGATGTTTCTGGACAAAAAACCGGCGCCGTCCCGACAGATGCCGGGACCCGGCGGTCAATTGGCGGCCGGGGGGCTGATTGGTTTCCTGTCCGGCCTGGTGGGTGCCGGTGGTGGTTTTGTCAGCGTGCCCTTCATGACCTGGTGCAACGTGGCCATTCACAATGCCGTCGCCACCAGTGCCGCACTGGGCTTTCCGATTGCCTTGGCGAATGTGGTGGGTTATGCGGTGGGCGGTCAATCCGTGGACGGCCTGCCCGCAGCCTCGCTCGGCTATATCTGGCTACCGGCTCTGGCAGTCATCGCCACCTGCAGCGTCATGACAGCGCCCTTGGGCGCCCGCGCCGCGCACCAACTGCCCGTGAAACAGCTCAAACGTGTGTTTGCCAGTTTGCTGTTCGTGCTGGCGGCCTACATGCTCTGGAAGGGCGTGTCCGCGTTCTGAGGGAAACCCCCTGCGATACGGTAAGGCCACATGCTGAGCGCCCTCCCCGTGCTCTTGCGCTGCGGGAGCGAGCGATTCGCCCAGTCTAGGTGTCAGGCATCTCTGGCGCAAACTGCGCCAGCCCGAGGGTGGACTTGCCCAGCAGTTGCCGGAACTCGGCCGAAGGCAGGCCAGGCGAACACAGGTATCCCTGAAAATGGCCACACTGCATCTGTTGCAGCACGGCGCGTTGGGCAGATGTTTCCACACCCTCTGCCACCACTTCGATATGCAGTGCGCGCCCCATGCTGATGATGGCACTGACAATGGCACGGTCCCCATCGTCTTCGGGCAGGCCCCGCACGAACGACTGGTCGATTTTGAGCTTGTGGATGGGCAGCTTCTTCAGATAAGCAAGGCTGGAGTAGCCCGTCCCAAAGTCGTCGATGGCGAGGCTCACACCAAGTTCTGACAGGGCTCCCAAGCGCAGCTCCATTTCGTGCGCATCCTGCAGCAAGATGGTTTCGGTCAGCTCCAGTTCGAGCAAGGTCGGTGGCAACTGGTGCACTGCCAGCAGACGCGTCAGACGTTCCACGAAATCTGCCTGGCGAAACTCCAGCGCAGAAACGTTGACGGACACCATAATGGGCATGCCATCCCGCATCCATTGCGCAGCTTCGCGCACAGCCTGCTCCATCACCCATGCCCCCAGCGTCACGATATAGCCGGACTCCTCAGCCAACGGCACAAACTGTGCGGGTGATACGGCACCAAACTCAGGGTCCGTCCATCGGATCAGCGCCTCTGCCCCGATGATCCTGCCGGTAATGAGGTTCACCTGCGGCTGATAATGCACAGACAGGCGCTGCTCGCCCAGCGCCTGACGCATGGCGTGCTCAAGCTTCATGCGCGAGAGCAGGTTGGCGTTCATCTGTGGCTGGTAAAAACCGTAGTTGCCACGCCCTCTCTCTTTGACACGGTACATGGCGGTGTCTGCCTGCTTGATGAGGTCGTCCAGCGTAGCCCCGTCTTGCGGATACAGCGCTATGCCAATGCTGCACTGTATGGAGAAACCCATGCCATCCAGCAAGAACGGCTTGCGCATGTCATCGAGTATTCGGACCGCCACGCTTTCCGCCACCACGGCGTCGGCGCCATGTAAATAAATCACAAACTCATCGCCGCCGAGGCGGCACAACATATCCGTTTGCCGCAGGCAGGCCTGCAGCCGCTCTGCAACCAGCTGCAATACCCGATCACCAAAAGGATGGCCCAGCGAGTCGTTGATGATCTTGAACCGGTCCAGGTCCAGGAAAAGGATGGCAAATCCGGTGTCGCTGGCGCGCCCCCCCTGAGTCGCGGTGTGCACCCGCTGCGAGAGCAGCAGCCGATTGGGCAGACCCGTCAGGACATCGCTGTATGCAAGCTCCTCGATGCGTTTCTGGGCCGCGTGCTGCAACGTCAGGTCGCGCATGAAGCCAATGCTTTGTACAACCCGGCCTTCATCATCGCGCAGCGCAACCCATGAAAGATGCACGGCGCAGTAGGCACCGTTGTCGCGTGGCAACCAGAGCTCGCCCTCCCAGAAGCCTTCACGATCCCATCCGGCCAGCACCTGTTCCATTAAGGATGCGTCCGAACCACTACCAAACAAGGACGCCGCCAGGCATCCCTCAAACGCTGCAGAGCAAGGCCCCACCAAACGCTCGCAGCCCGGATTCATGCGCATGAGCTGGTGCTGGCTATCTGCAATGAAGATGGCGTCCAGGCTGGAATCAAAAACCCGTGCCGCCAGACGCAGGCTAGCCTGCACCTCGGTCTGGCGGGTGATGTCCCGAAAGGAATACACACGTCCCACGGGTCGTCCCTTGTGAAGCTGGGGCACAACGCGGCGCTCCACCGTCATGCCGCCGTGCAACTCCAGGATGTCGGTGCGCTCCAGCAGCGGCTCACATTCAATGGCGGCAAGGCGCGCCTGATAGTCCTCTACATCCACCACCATGGATGAGAGATGCTCGTGCACCGCAGCGTCATTGCGCTGCAGCAATAGCGCCCGCGGAATATTCCAGATTTGCGCCAGCCGCTGGTTAAAGGCACGCACGCGCCCGTCAAGCCCGCACACCAGCATGCCGTCGGCAGCGGAGTCGAGGGTGGCGCGCAATTCGGAGAGCAAGGTTTCCAGCTCCTGCTCGGTAGCGTTCTGGGCACTGCGGTCCAGCATGGTGAGCATGAGAACAGCGTGCCCATCGCCCGGGTTCACCCATGTGACGCGTCGATCCACAGGCACCAGCACACCATCTGCTCGCAACATGCTGGTGTGAGAGTGAATGCCAGCTGCAAGGGTGGCCTTGGGCTCGGCCCAGAAGGCATGGTCCTGGGGAGTCGTCGCCAGGCTTGTTACGGGCTTGCCCGCCATGTCGCTGCCGGGCATTCCGGCCAACTGCTCCGCTGCCTTGTTCGCGTGAAGGATGCAAAGACTCTTTTCTTCCACAAGCCACACGGCTTCCAGCAGTCCATCCAGCCATGCATGCAGCGGAAGAAAACTCACGCTTGCGCCTCGTCTGGACCTGGGTCCACCGCGCGTTCAAAGAAATAGCACATTCGTTTGCGGGGCGACAGGTAATCGAGCGCATCGCGAGGCAACTGGGCCGGCTTCAGGCTGCGTCGTATACCTAGCTCGGGCATCGCCTCCAGGTCCAGCACCGGCGCCTCGTCCTTGGGAACACGGGTGTCATGAACAATCACTTTTGGGCGCAGCGGCCTGGAAGAGTTCACCGACACCACGATGGCGTAGCGGTCATTTACCAGCTGAACCACGGATCCCGGCGGATATACCCCCATCATGCGGATGAAAGCACCCAGCACTACCGGATCAAAGCGCGCTTTGAGCTGGGCAAAGATGACCGAGAGGGCTTCATGGGGCGTCGGGACGTCGACACTTCCAACAGGGTTACACATGCGGTCGTAGTGATTGACCAAGGCCAGAATCTGGCCAGAGCGCCCCATGTCTTCGCCCACGAGACGCAGGGGGAATCCGCTACCGTCTGCCATTTCATGGTGCTGGGCTATTGCGGTCAGAACAGCATCTGACAGTCCCATTTGCTGGGCAAAAGCGACTGAATGCCCCACATGCGCCTCATAACGCTCTCGCGCGGCCGGAGTTAGCCCGGCGTCAGCTGGTGCGTTGAGCTTGCCCAGATCGTGCAGCAACGCAGCCATCCCGAGCTGGTGCATTTCCGGGGTTTTCATGCCCAAAGCCTTGCCCAGCAAGAGGCTGACCACCATGACATTGACGGGGTGCAGCGCGCTGCTCTCGCCCACGCCTTCTGACAGGAGACGGATCACTACGTCCCCGTTCTGCAGCAATTCCTTCAGGCAGTCCGCCACCAGCGCTTCGCTGTGATGGCGAGCCAGGTCTCGCTGCGCGCCAACTGCACGCTCTACGGCCTGATACTGCCGTGTCGCGTCCTCGAAACGCTGGTTGCATGCGGCCAATAGCTGGTTCTGACGCTGCAAGTGGGCGCGATTCTGGGCGGCGATGGAATCTGCAATTACAGCCGGGACAACCGGGTCTGCTGCCAATTCCGGGTCGTCCACATCAGGCACCTTGGCCACGACCGCGTCCAGTGCGGGATCACTTTTATGGGGATAGTAACGAACTTCGGAAAGGCCAAGCTCCCTGAGCGTGGCAATCTGGCTCGCCGAAACGATGCGAAAGCGGCTCACTGGGAAAGGATGGTGCAACCAGCCCACGTCCAACTGAACGTACATGCCGATGCGAAGCTGACTGATGTCAATGAGGAGGGAAGAATTCACAGCACATAAAATGATACATGGTGAGATGAATTCCACCAATAGTTACTGCAATTATCACCCGGTCACCAACTCCAACACGGTTGCCGTGCAGCTAACGGCACCACAAGGAGGGTTTGTAGATCAGATCCATCCACAGGGCCCAACCCGCAACCCCCACCAGTAG
>NZ_QOZT01000078.1:0-17737 GCF_003345135.1 Acidovorax sp. BoFeN1 | reverse complement strand
ACGATGTTCATGGCGGTATGGGTGGGCAGGGCAGGGGCGGCATTGTAGGTGCACGGGGTGCGGTGCAGGCCGGTGCTGGCCGTCAGCCGGGGGCATTGGCAGTGCGCTACCGAAAGAGGGTGGGGGCGGCACGGGACAAGGTGTCCAGCCACCGCGGACCGTTGGGGCCTTGGCCTATAACGCCTCGTGCTTGAAAGCCCTGATGGATTTAGTTCGCATCATTTTCCATAATTATGAAAAATTACATTGAATGTGCTGCCTTGGCGTCGTGTTCGATGCGATTGCAGGATGATGCGTCTTGGGCCTGTGTCGGGGTGGCAGCACCCCATGCCGAGCCCGGTCAACCCAGGAGCCATTTGCCGCCATGCGCCCCGTTCCCAACTCTCTGCACGACGAAGCCGCATCGCGGCTGCGCGAGCAGATCTTTGCGGGGTCGTTGCCGCCGGGCAGTTTTCTGGACGAGGCCGCGCTGTGCGAGCGACTGGCCATATCGCGCACTCCCCTGCGCGAGGCGCTCAAGGTGCTGGTGGCCGAAGGCTTGCTGCGCCACGAGCCGCGCCGTGGCTGCTTTGTGGCCGAGGTCACCGAGCGAGATCTGGACGAAATTTTCCCCGTGATTGCCTTGCTGGAGGGCCGGGCGGCGCATGGGGCCACCTGCCGGGCAGGCGATGCCGATGTGGCAGCGCTGCAAGTGCTGCACCAGCGCCTGCAGCAGTGTGCCGCCGAGGGGCGCATTACCGACTACTACGCGGCCAATCACGCCATTCACGAAGCCTTCATCACGCTGGCCGACAACCGCTGGCTGGCCCAGGCGATCGGCGATTTGCGCAAGATATTGCGCCTGGCCCGTTTGCAGCAACTGCATGCACCGGGCCGCCTGCAGCAAAGCCTGGCCGAGCATCTGGCGGTGTTTGACGCCCTCAAGCGTCGCGACAGCGAAGCGGCGGAGGCCGCCATGCGCACCCATCTGCTGCACCAGCGCGAGGCGCTGCGTGATGTGGCCCGCAATCAACAATCCAGGTTGAACCCATGACCAACACCACCGAATGGATCACCCGCAGCGTGTCGCGGCTGCGTTCCGGGGCGCCGTCCACCGACAAGGCACCCAAGGCGTCCAAACCCGCGGCCGACAAACCGTTGGCCGACAAGCAGGTGGCCGATGGCGCAGCCACCAAGGTGCCAGCGCCGCGCTCCACGCACGAGCGCCTGCAGGCCACGCTGCGGCGCGGCAATGAGTCGCTGTCGCCCCGCGCCCTGCGCCGCCTGCTGGCCGATCTGCAAGACGTAGTGGCGCCACAGGTCAGCGAGCTGGAAGGTGGTCGCCGTGCCCAGGTGGTCGCCGGCTGGTACGGCCAGGCCGAGCCCGAAGAGCGCCGCGACATGTGGTTGCTGCTGTGCGAGCAGTTTGCGCCCGATGCCACGCGCTTTCAATCGGCGCGCCAGCGCTACGAAGCCGCCGCCGGCACAGCCGACGAAGGGCAGGCAGAAATCAGCCTGCGCCGGGCCCTGGTGTCGCCGCGCACGCGGCTGATGCAGCGTTTTGCCGTTTTTCCTGAGGGCATGCGCTTTCTGGTGGACTTGCGCGCCGAGCTGCTGCCCCAGCTCAAGTCCGACAAACGGCTGGTGGCGCTCGATGCCGATCTGGAGCACCTGTTCACCACCTGGTTCGACGTGGCCTTTCTGGAGCTCAGGCGCCTGTCGTGGGATTCGCCGGCCTCGCTGATCGAAAAGCTCATCAAATACGAGGCCGTGCACGACATCCGCAGCTGGGCAGACCTGAAAAATCGGCTCGACAGCGACCGCCGCTGCTACGGCTTCTTTCACCCGCGCCTGCCCAACGAGCCGCTGATTTTTGTGGAGGTGGCGCTGGTGGACCGCATATCCAGCAGCATCACGCCGCTGCTGGACGAGGCGGCGGCACCTGCCGATCTGAAAAAGGCCACGACCGCCATCTTCTATTCGATCAGCAACACGCAGCCGGGGCTGCGCGGCGTGAGCTTTGGCGATTCGCTCATCAAGCATGTGGTCGAAACGCTCACAGCCGAGTTTCCGCGCCTGCGCACTTTTGCCACGCTGTCGCCCATTCCGGGCTTTCGGGGCTGGCTGGGCAAGAATGCAGGCGCCATGCTGGAGCGCCTTGACGAAAAACGGCGCACCGAACTGGGCCGGGCAGTGGGGGCCGAGCCGCCGCAGTCTGCCCATCTGCTTGCTGCCGCAGACAAGGCGCTGGAGCTGGACGCGCGCTCGCCCGTGCGCCAGATGTTGATGGAATGTGCCGCTTACTATCTGGGGCGCGAGCTGCAAGATGGCAAACCCGTGGACGCAGTGGCGCGGTTTCACCTGGGCAACGGCGCCCGTGTGGAGCGCATCAACTGGGCAGGCGATCCGTCGGCCAAGGGAATGAAACAATCGTTTGGGCTGATGGTGAATTATTTGTACGACCTCAAGCGCATCGACAAGCACCGCAACCTGCTGGCCCAAGGCAAGGTGCCGGTGTCGGGGGACATCGATAGCCTGTGCCGCGGCGGATAGGCAGCACGCCAGGGCTTTGGGGGGCTTTCTCTTTCCATTTTTACAACGACGACAGGAGACAAAATGAAAGAACACCGCATGCAACGCCGCACGCTTTTGGCTGGCGCCACCGCAGCCGGGCTGGCAATGGCCACAGGCGGCAGCTGGGCGCAGTCGGCCTGGCCCAACAAGCCTGTGAACCTGGTGGTGCCGTTTCCCGCCGGGGGTGGCACCGACGCCTTTGCGCGCCCCCTGGCCGCGCAGTTTTCCAAGGTCACGGGCAAGACGCTGGTGATCGACAACCGTGGTGGGGCGGGCGGCACGGTGGGCGCGAGTTACGCGGCCAAGGGCGCCCCCGACGGCTACACCCTGTTCATGGGCGCAGTGCACCACGCCATTGCGCCGTCGATGTACCCCCGGCTCGACTACAACATCGAAAAAGATTTCGTCCCGCTGGCGTTGCTGGCCAATGTGCCCCAGGTGCTGGTCATCAACCCCAAGGCCGTGCCGGTCAGTAACTTCAAGCAGTTTTTGGAGCACGTCAAGCGCAACCCCGCCAAGCTCAACTACGGTTCGGCCGGCGCCGGCACCTCGCACCATCTGGCTGGCGAGCTGTTCAAGCAGCAAACGGGCACCTTCATCACGCACATTCCTTACCGCGGCGCCGGCCCGGCGCTGCAAGACCTGATTGCTGGCAATGTGGACATGATGTTTGACGGCCTGGGCTCGTCGGCCACGCACATCAAGAGCGGGCGCATCAAAGCGCTGATGGTGTCGGGCAATCAGCGCAACCCTGCCTTCCCCGATGTGCCGTGTGCCGCCGAGGTGGGCCTGCCCGACTACACCGTGACCACCTGGTACGGCCTGTGGGCGCCCAAGGGCACGCCGGCCGATGTGCAGGCGCGCATCGTCGAAGACATTCGCCGCATCGGCACTGCCGACGAAATCAAGGCCATCTGGGCCAGCAACGGTGCCGACTACGGAGGCATGACGCAGGCGCAGTTTGCGAGCTTTGTCAGCGCCGAGGTGGGCCGTTGGGCGCAGGTGGTCAAGGCCGCTGGCGCCAAGCTGGACTGAAGCACGCAGAAAGGGATCGTATGCCTGGGGAAGTTGTCGCGGCGCGGGCCGCAGGAGCGGCCGGCGAAGCGGGTGTGGTGCATGTCACGCTGCGCCACACCGGCCGGCTCAACGCGATGTCACGCGCCATGTGGCGCCAGCTACGCTCTGTTTTTGAGAGCATTCAGCGCAATACAGATGTGCGCTGCGTGCAAATAGAGGGGGCAGATGGTGCTTTCTGCGCTGGCGGCGATATTTCGGAATATCCGGCGTTCCGTTTCGACACCGCCGCGCTGCGCGACTTCCACGAAAACGACGTCTGGGGTGGGCTGCAGGCCATGCTCGATTGCGACGTGCCCATCGTGGCGCACATCACCGGGGCCTGCATGGGCGCTGGCGTGGAGATTGCCAGCTGTTGCGATATCCGCATTGCCGGCAGCAGCGCACGCTTTGGCGCGCCCATCGCCCGGCTGGGTTTTCCCATGGCACCGCGTGAAGCGCAACTGGTGGCGGGCGCGGTGGGCGATGTCACCGCACGCCAGATGCTGCTGGAGGCAGCCACCTTTTCTGCAGCAGAGATGCTGGCACGCGGGTTTCTGAGCCGCGTGACCGAGCCCGCACTGCTGGCCGCCGATGCGCTGGGCACGGCCTGCCGCGTGGCAGCGCTGGCGCCTGGTGCTGCACGCATGAATAAGCAGACTTTTCGGGCATTAAAAGTGCCGCAAGCGCCCGATGGTAAAGCGCTGGCAGCTATTGAAAATATAGTAAATGGCACACCCGACCCCTATGCCTACGCCGACAGCGCCGAGCACCGCGAAGGCATCGCCGCCTTTTTGGCCAAACGTTCTCCTGTTTTTTGATTTGCCATGACCCAACCGAACAGCAACTCCAACCTGTTTTGCGCCCTGCGCGCCGCTTTTCCTGGCGACCTGGACCAGATCGCCGTCGAAACCACCTCGCCCCAGGGCGAGCCGCTGCTCTACACCTGGCGCGACCTGGACCACGCCAGCGCGCGCATCGCCAATCTGCTGGCGTCACTGAAGTTGCCTTCGGGCAGCCGCGTGGCGGTCCAAGTCGAAAAGTCGGTCGAGGCGATGCTGCTGTATCTGGCCACGCTGCGCGCGGGCTATGTGTTTTTGCCGCTCAATACCGCCTACCAAAGCGGCGAGATTGAATACTTTGTCGGCAATGCCGAGCCCGCTGTGGTGGTGTGCACGCCGGGCAACTTTGGCTGGGTGTCCAAGATCGCCTTCAAGGCGGGCACGCAGCATGTCTTCACACTGGGCGACGACCGCACGGGCAGCCTGCTCGATCGTGCCGCGCCCCATGCCGACGTTCACCAGCCTGTTGACAAGGGGGTGGATGACCTCGCCGCCATTCTGTACACCAGCGGCACCACGGGCCGCAGCAAGGGGGCCATGCTGACGCATGGCAACCTGCTGAGCAATGCCGTCACGCTCAAGGACTACTGGGGCTTCCAACCCGGCGATGTACTCATCCACGCGCTCCCCATCTTTCATGTGCATGGCCTGTTCGTGGCCATTCACGCCGCGCTGCTCAATGGCAGCAAGATGATCTGGATGGCGAAGTTCGACCCCAAGGCCGTGCTGGCGGCCATGCCGCGCGCTACCGTGTTCATGGGGGTGCCCACACTGTATGTGCGCCTGCTGGCCGAGGTGGGGTTGAACAAGGACGCCACGAAGAACATGCGCTTGTTCATCGCAGGCTCGGCGCCTTTGCTGATCGAAACCTTCACTGCCTGGCGCGAGCGCACCGGCCACACCATTCTGGAGCGCTACGGCATGAGCGAGACCATCATGCTCACCTCCAACCCGTACAGCGCGGACGCGCGCCATGGCGGCCAGAGCGAGCGGCGTGGCAGCACCGTGGGCTTTGCCTTGCCGGGTGTCGGCGTGCGCGTGGTCGATGACGCGGGCAGGGCCGTGCCAGTGGGCGAGATCGGCAACATCCAGGTGCAGGGGCCCAACGTGTTCAAGGGCTACTGGCGCATGCCCGAGAAGACGGCCGAAGAGTTCACCCAGGATGGCTGGTTCAAGACTGGCGACGTGGGCAAGGTGGATGAGCGTGGCTACGTGAGCATCGTGGGGCGCAGCAAGGATCTCATCATCAGCGGCGGCTACAACGTCTATCCCGCTGAGATCGAGAGCGCCATCAACGACATGCCGGGCGTGGCTGAGAGCGCGGTGGTGGGTGTGCCGCACCCCGATTTTGGCGAGGTGGGTGTGGCGGTGGTCATCGCCAAGCCGGGCGCCAAGCTCGACGGCGAGGCCATCGTGGCGCAGCTCAAGTCGCAGCTGGCCAATTTCAAGATTCCCAAGCGCTGTTT
The DNA here is from genome assembly GCF_003345135.1 of Acidovorax sp. BoFeN1. Classification (NCBI taxonomy): domain Bacteria; kingdom Pseudomonadati; phylum Pseudomonadota; class Betaproteobacteria; order Burkholderiales; family Comamonadaceae; genus Acidovorax; species Acidovorax sp. BoFeN1. Next base: position 11,823 of record NZ_QOZT01000078.1, on the reverse strand, counting down.
TGTGGCGACCGAGCTGCCACGCAACACCATGGGCAAGGTGCAAAAGAACCTGCTGCGTGAGCAGCACAAGGGTTTGTTTGCCTGAACGCCCGGCTTGCCGACCATGAAAAAACGGGGCCATTGCGGCCCCGTTTTGCTTTGCTTTTAATAGCTTTTAGCGCTTATCGATAAAGGGCTAGAGGCTATTTTTCTGCTTAACGCAGCACCAGCACCGGAATGTGCGAGTGCGTGAGCACATGCTGGGTTTCGCTGCCCAGCAGCAGGCGCTTGAGGCCCTTGCGGCCGTGCGATGCCATCACGATCAGGTCGCACTTGTGCTTTTTGGCGGCGGAGATCACCGCTTCGGCCACCAGGTCGGACTTGGCCACCACCGCCTTGACCGTCACGCCCTCGGCGCTGCCCTGGGCCTTCACTTTGTCAACGAGCTCCTGGGCGGCGTCGCCCCATTGCTGCTCGATGCGTTTCACGTCGATCAAGTCAACCGGCATGCCGCCTTCAAAATAGCTGCGCGGATAGCGCGGAACCACCTTCAGTGCCACGACCGTCGCACCCGACAGGGCCGCCAGGGACAGGCCAGTTTCAACCGCCTTGTTGGAAAGTGCTGAACCATCAGTGGCAACCAGAATGCGCTTGTACATACTTGACTCCTCGAAATAGGGATTGTTAGAGCTTAGAGAGGGCCATAATTTACGGCTTGATCCACGTCAATGTGCGTGTCATGTTCCGTCTGTAGGCTCGAACCATGTCCACGAACTCCTCCACTTTGCCAGATATGGTGGCCCATGTGCTGCTGGACGACCCGCAGGAGTGGTCTGCTTTCGGGCGCCTGCGCCGGCCGGCGGGCAGTGGTGCCCAGGATGCGGTGGCTGCGCAAGATGCTCGCGAGGCGCTTGCACCCGCGTCGCCCGGTGCGGTGTGGGAGTCGAACGTGGTGCTGGAAGGCATGCATTGCACCGCCTGTGCCCTGACCATCGAAGACGCCTTGCGCGCGGTTCCGGGGGTGGAGCAGGTGGACGTGAGCGGCGCCACGCACCGCGCCCGCGTGGTGTGGCGGCCCAGCCAGGTTTTGCCGTCGCAGTGGATGGCCGCTGTCCAGAAGGCGGGTTACCGGGCCTTGCCTGCCATGGACTCCCACGCCCGCGAACAGCGCCAGCGCGAGAGCCGGCTTGCGCTGTGGCGCTGGCTGGTGGCGGGCTTTTGCATGATGCAGGTCATGATGTACGCGTGGCCCGCCTACGTGGCGCAGCCGGGCGATCTGACCGGCGAAATGGAGCAATTACTGCGCTGGGCCTCGTGGGTGCTGACGCTGCCGGTGGTGTTCTTTGCCTGCGGACCGTTTTTCACCAGCGCGCTGCGGGATATCCGCCAGCGCCGCGTCAGCATGGACTTGCCGGTGGCTCTGGGCATGGGCATCACCTTTGTCGTGAGCACGGCCGGAACGTTTGACCCTGCGGGAATCTTTGGCCGCGAGGTTTTTTACGATTCGCTGACCATGTTCGTCTTTTTTCTGTTGACCGGCCGGTGGCTGGAGTTGCGTTTAAGAGACCGTACGGCCGGTGCGCTGGAGGCTGTCATGAACCGCCTGCCCGACAGCGTGGAGCGGCGCGGGGCCGACGGTGTGTTTGTGCGCGTAGCCGCGCGTCGGCTGGCTGTGGGGGACACCATTCGTGTGCTGCCGGGCGAGGCTTTTCCTGCCGATGGCTGCATCACCCGCGGCAACACCCAGGCCGATGAAGCCCTGCTCACGGGGGAATCCACCCCGGTTGAGCGCCCCGAAGGCAGCCAGGTCACGGCGGGCAGCTACAACCTGCAGGCGCCGGTCGAGGTGGGGGTGGAGGGCATTGGCGGGCAAACCCGTTTCGCCCAGATTCTGGCGCTGATGGAAAGCGCCTCTTTGCAAAAACCCCGCCTCGCCCAGCTGGCGGACCGCATTGCGCGGCCTTTCCTCCTGGCCGTGTTGCTGGCAGCCGGTCTGGCGGTGGTCTGGTGGTGGCCTTCCGATCCGGGCCACGCGCTGATGGTGGCCGTGGCGGTGCTTATCGTCACCTGCCCATGCGCCTTGTCGCTGGCCACGCCGGTGGCCATGTTGACAGCGGCCGGCACGCTGGCCCGCCACGGCGTGCTGGTGCGCAACCTGCAGGGGCTGGAGGCCCTGGCAAGCGTGGATGCGCTGGTGTTTGACAAGACGGGCACGCTCACCCGGGACGGCATGGCCGTGCAGTCCGTTAGATGCGCACCCGGGCTGGACCAGGGCGAGGCTCTGGCGCTGGCGGCCACGCTGGCGCGGCAATCCATGCATCCCGCGTCCCGCGCCATTGTGGCGGCGGCATCTGCGGACAGCGCTCGCTGGAGCGCGGTGAACCTGCGTGAAGAGGCGGGCCAGGGGTTGACTGCCGAAGTGCACGACGCATCGGGCAACGCTGCCCCGCGCTGGCTGCGCTTGGGTTCGGCCCGCCACGCGGGGGTACCCGCACAAGATGGTGGTGAGGTGTTGCAGGTGGTGCTTTCGGGGCAGGGGAGTGACGGCCAGTTCACCGAGCTGGCACGGTTTGATGTGATTGAAGATGTGCGGCCCGAGGCTGCAGAAGTGGTGCGTGCGCTGCAACAGGCGGGCGTGTCGGTGCAGATAATGTCGGGTGACCGGCTGGGCGCGGTGCAGCGGATGGCCACGCAGGCGGGCATATCCCAGGCGCAGGGCGAATGCACCCCCCAGGACAAGCTGCTTGCCTTGCAGGCGCTGCAGGCACAGGGGCACCATGTGGCCATGGTGGGCGATGGTCTCAATGATGGCCCAGTTCTGGCGGGTGCCAATGTGTCGTTCGCCTTTGGTCGCTCGGTGCCGCTGGCACAATCACGCGCTGACTTCGTGGTGCTGGGGGGCAGTCTGGCGCTGGTTACGCAAACCTTGTTGCTTGCGCGCCGGACCTTGCGAGTGGTCAGGCAGAATCTATGGTGGGCTGCAGGCTACAACGCGCTGTGCGTGCCCTTGGCGTTGGTCGGCTGGATGCCGGCCTGGCTGGCGGGGCTTGGCATGGCGCTCAGTTCGCTGCTGGTGGTGCTGAACGCCGCCCGTTTGTCCCGTGCATTGCCGGGTGCGGCGGCGCCAGGCCCGAACATGCCAGACCAGATGAAAGGCCCAGCCCGCATGACCACTGCTTCCCAATCTTCCTTGGACCCGGTCTGATGGACATCCTGTATTTACTGATCCCCTTGTCTGTGATTTTGGTCCTGATGGTCCTGGCGGGCCTGTGGTGGGCGATCTATCACGGCCAATTCGAGAGCGTGGAGCAAGAGGGCGAGAGAATTTTTCGGGACGATTGACATGCATCAATGTTAAATAACCCTACTTAAATAAAACTATTCCAGTACTAAAACGAGGTGCCCGATGGATTCTCCAAAAACAATGACTGCGCACTACAGCGACACAGTAGTACGCCAGTTTTCTATCATGGCCGTGGTCTGGGGGGTGGTTGGCATGCTGGTCGGCGTGTTCATCGCCGCCCAGCTTGCCTGGCCAGAACTCAACTTCGGTATTTCCTGGCTCAGTTATGGGCGCTTGCGTCCACTGCACACCAACGCGGTGATTTTTGCGTTTGGTGGTTGCGGCCTGTTTGCCACCAGCTACTACGTGGTGCAGCGCACCTGCCAGACGCGCCTGTTCGCACCTGGGCTTGCGGCGTTCACTTTCTGGGCCTGGCAACTGGTCATTGTGGCGGCGGCGATCAGCCTGCCCCTGGGCTACACCCAGGGCAAGGAATATGCCGAGCTGGAATGGCCGATTGACATCCTGATTGCAGTGACCTGGGTGTCCTATGCCATCGTGTTTTTTGGCACCGTGGGCACGCGCAAGGTCAAACACATCTATGTGGCCAACTGGTTCTTTGGGGCCTTCATTTTGGCGGTGGCGCTGCTGCACATTGTTAACAGTGCATCCATTCCTGCTGGTTTTATGAAGAGCTACTCGGCTTACGCCGGTGTGCAGGATGCCATGGTGCAATGGTGGTACGGCCACAATGCGGTGGGCTTTTTCCTCACCACGGGCTTCCTTGGCATGATGTATTACTTCATTCCCAAGCAGGCGGGCCGTCCGGTGTACAGCTATCGCCTGTCCATCGTCCACTTCTGGGCACTTATCTTCACCTACATGTGGGCGGGCCCACACCACCTGCATTACACCGCGCTGCCTGACTGGACGCAATCGGTGGGCATGGTGTTCTCCCTCATCTTGCTGGCCCCCAGCTGGGGCGGGATGATCAACGGCATCATGACCCTGTCGGGTGCCTGGCACAAGCTGCGTGACGACCCCATCCTGCGCTTTTTGATCGTGTCGCTGTCGTTCTACGGCATGTCCACGTTCGAAGGTCCGATGATGTCCATCAAGACCGTCAATGCGCTCAGCCATTACACCGACTGGACCGTGGGCCACGTGCACTCGGGTGCCTTGGGTTGGGTGGGTCTGATCACCATGGGTTCGCTGTACTACCTGGTTCCGCGTCTGTTTGGTCGGGAAAAGATGCACTCCATCAAGGCGATTGAACTGCACTTCTGGATGGCCACCATCGGCATCGTGCTGTACATCGCCGCCATGTGGATTGCCGGCGTGATGCAGGGCCTGATGTGGCGTGCCATCAATGCGGATGGCACGTTGACCTACACCTTTGTTGAAAGTGTGAAGGCGACCTATCCGTTTTACGTGATCCGTGTGGCCGGTGGGCTGCTGTATCTGGGCGGCATGATCATCATGGCCTGGAACGTGTGGGCAACCGCTATTTCGGGTCGTTCGGTCAAGGTGGCTATTCCCGCCGTGAACGCTGCCCACGCCTGAGCCCCAAGGAGCCTATTCATGTCTGACAACAACCAAAATGCTTCTGGCGGCTTCACCCACGAGAAGGTGGAAACCAATAACTTTTTGATGATCGTGCTGATTCTGCTAGTGATCGCCATTGGCGGCCTGGTGGAAATCGTGCCACTGTTCTTCCAGAAGTCCACAACCGAGGCGGTGACCGGCGTGCAGCCATACTCGTCGCTTCAGTTGATGGGCCGGGATGTTTACATCCGTGAAGGTTGCTACAACTGCCACTCGCAGATGATCCGGCCGTTCCGCGCTGAAACACTGCGCTATGGCCATTATTCGGTAGCCGGTGAGTATGTTTACGACCATCCGTTTCAGTGGGGTAGCAAGCGCACGGGCCCCGATCTGCATCGCGTGGGAGGAAAGTACAGCGACGAATGGCATCGCATCCACCTGAACAATCCGCGCGACGTGGTGCCCGAGTCCAATATGCCCGCGTATCCATGGCTTGAGAAAAACGCCGTTGATCCAGCCGATGTAGCCCCGCGCATGAAGGCGCTGCGAACAGTGGGCGTGCCTTATACCGACGAGCAAATCGCTGCGTCTGCCGCTGATGTCAAGGGCAAGACCGAAATGGATGCCCTGGTGGCTTACCTGCAAGTCATGGGCCGTGCGCTCAAGTAAAGGAAATTTGCCATGGACATCACGACCATGCGCATCGTCGCCACACTGGCATCGATGGCTTGCTTTATTGGCATCTGGGTTTGGGCCTACAGGGGCCGCAACAAGTCCCGGTTTGATGAGGCAGCCCAGCTGCCCTTCAAGCAAGATTGACCTTCACCAGAACGAGAACACCCCATGAGTGACTTCACCAGCAATTTCTGGTCGGTCTTTGTGACCACGCTGACCCTTGTCGGCATCATCGCCTGCGGCATTCTGCTATGGATGGCTGGCCGCAAGAAAGTCTCGGCCACGGCCGACAACACCACCGGCCACGTCTGGGACGAGGATCTGGTAGAAATGAACAACCCCCTGCCGCGTTGGTGGGTGTGGCTGTTCGTCATCACCATCGTCTTTGGTCTTGGTTATTTGGCCGCCTACCCCGGTCTTGGTACCTTCACCGGTAAATTGAACTGGACGCAAAAGGGTGAGTACGAGGCCGAAATGGCCAAGGCCAAAACGGAAATCGAGCCTTTGTATGCACGCTTTGCTTCCATGAAGCCTGAAGACGTTGCAGTGGACCCGCAAGCCCATGCTATTGGCGAGCGCTTGTTCATGAACAACTGTGCCCAGTGCCACGGTTCGGATGCCCGCGGCAGCAAGGGATTCCCCAACCTTGCGGATAACGACTGGCTGCACGGAGGCAATCCCGAAAAGATCCGCGAGACGCTGCAAAAGGGGCGTATCGGCAACATGCCTCCCATGGCAGCCGCAGTAGGTTCGCCGGAAGATGTGCGCAATCTGTCGCATTACGTGCTGAGCCTGTCGAACAGTCCGCATGATTCCTTGCGCGCCTCGCTGGGCAAGTCCAAGTTCGTTTCCTGCGCGGCATGCCACGGCATGGACGGCAAGGGCAACCAGGCTTTGGGCGCCCCCAACCTCACGGACGACATCTGGTTGCATGGCTGGGGTGAAGCAGCCATTACCACCATGATCAATAATGGCAAGGTCAACGAGATGCCTGCGCAAGCAGACAAGCTGTCAGAAGCGCAGATTGGCGTGCTGGCCTCGTATGTATGGGGCTTGTCCAACAAGCCCGCAGCTGCCCGCTGAAATCGGAGCGACCCAGCCGCCTCTTGGCTGGGTCGTTGTCCTGAAGTGTTCATTTTTCTGCCTCTACCGCCTGCACCATGACATCATCTGACAGGCCACCGCGCAAGGTCATCCCCATTGCGGCGGCCACACCCGAACCATCGGCAGAGGGTGAATTCGTTTCCCTCTACGAGGCGCAAAAGAAGATTTACCCGCGATCGATCAGCGGGTACTTTGCGCGCTGGCGCTGGGCCATGGTGTTTCTCACGCAGCTCGTTTTTTATGGGTTGCCGTGGCTCGAGTGGGGTCAGCGCCAGATGGTGCTGTTTGATCTGGGTGCCCGTCGTTTCTATATTTTTGGGTTGGTTCTGTACCCGCAGGATTTTATTTACCTGACGGGGTTGCTGATCATCTCGGCACTCTCGCTGTTTCTGTTCACGGCGGTTGCTGGCCGGTTGTGGTGTGGCTTTGCTTGTCCACAGACGGTCTATACCGAGATGTTCATGTGGATGGAGCACAAGATCGAGGGGGATCGTAGTGCCCGGTTGCGGCTCGATGCCAGTCCCTGGACATTCGAAAAGATCCGCAAGAAGTTTTTGAAGCAGACCGCGTGGATCGCCGTGTCGCTTTGGACTGGTTTCACTTTTGTGGGTTATTTTGTGCCCATACGAGAGTTGGGTCCAGAGTTGTTGGCTTTTGCCGGCGGTTGGCAGATTTTCTGGGTACTTTTTTACGGGCTGGCCACTTACGGCAACGCGGGTTTTCTCAGGGAGCAGGTATGCAAATACATGTGCCCCTATGCGCGGTTTCAGAGTGCAATGTTTGATCGTGACACGCTCATCGTGACTTACGACGAAGCCCGAGGTGAGCCTCGCGGACCCCGTGTCAAGACGGTGGACTACAAGGCCAAGGGTTTGGGCGACTGCATCGATTGCACCTTGTGTGTACAGGTATGCCCGGTCGGTATTGATATCCGCAAGGGCCTGCAATATGAGTGCATTGGCTGTGGCCTTTGTGTAGATGCCTGCAATACCGTGATGGACAAGATGCATTACCCCAAGGGGCTGATACGGTATTCAACGCAGAATGGTGTCCTCAATCGCTGGAATCAGTCGCAGATCTTGCGCCATGTCTTGCGCCCTCGTGTGCTCATATACACCGCTGTTCTGGTTGCCTTGTGCGTGGGTATGCTGGTCAGCCTGACAACCCGCACACCACTGAAGGTAGACATCGTGCGCGACCGTGCCGCCTTGTCCCGAATTGTTGCGGGGGGCAAACTTGAAAATGTCTATCGGCTGCAAATCATGAACGCCACAGAGGCCGAGCAGCGCTATCGCATTTCGGCGACCGGCCTGGAGGGCCTTGAAGTGGCATCGGAGCAGGAAGTTGAAATTGGCGCCGCAGAATCCCGCTGGGTCGCCGTGCGGCTGCAAATTCCCTATGGTTCGGCCCCTTCAGGCTCTCATGCGATTCATTTCGACATATCAGCGCTGGAAAACGGTGGCAAAGTCGCCGAAAAATCCATTTTTCTGGTTCCACGTTGAGTGAAAGTCAGTGTACTCTCCGCCGCGTTCGTGACTTGTATTGTTGATGTTCCAAGGAGATTCCATGTCGTCCAACCCCGCTGTTAATCGTGAACCGCAACCTTGGTGGAGATTCGGTCATGTCTGGCTGGTGATTGCCGGGCCGGTCATTGTGGTGATCGCTGGTTTTGTCACCTTGTGGCTGGCCATCAGCCGCCCAGACCCCGTTGTGGCCGAAGACTATTACCGCAAGGGGCTTGAAATCAACCAGACGCTGGCGCAACCAGAAAAAAGCTTGGCTCCTGCACTGAAAGCCCGGAACCACGCGGCGACTCCTGCCGGAGATCAGCCCCGCTGAGTTGGCACTCCGCATGCGCAATCTTTTGCCAAGATTAAAGGAAACAAGACGATGTGGACACAACGCCTGATGTGGATTGCATGGCCTGCCTTCATGGTGGCGGGCATTCTCGAAATGCTGGTTTTTGCCATGGTGGATCCGCAGGATCTGCATTGGTTTGGCCAGCCCTTGACGCTGTCTCGCGAGGGTGTCTACACCCTCGCTTTTTTCGTGTTCTGGATCATCACCATGGTTGCCAGTGCGTTGACTACCCTGCTGTCCATGTCACCTTTTGAGCTCAATCGTTGTCCTGTGCCTGCGCATGCTCGGCCCGACGATTGTCACAAAGTGACGCCCTGCCCGTAGCCGCCATGCCGTTGCAGTGAGGCGACTCAGTGGGGGGCGCGATTTCAGGTGGCTGCTCAGTGGCAGGCCTGTTGGTTGTTGACGATTCGCCTGAGGGCTTCGGTGTCCAGAATGCGAACGTGGCGCTGCTTGACTTCCACGATGCCGTCTTCCACAAATTTGGAGAACGTTCGGCTCACCGTTTCCAGCTTGAGACCCAGGTAGCTGCCGATTTCCTCTCGTGTCATTCGCAGCACCAGCTCTGATTGAGAGAACCCGCGGGCATGAAGGCGTTGCACCAGATTGAGAAGAAAGGCTGCGAGGCGCTCCTCTGCGCGCATACTGCCAAGCAAAAGCATCACGCCGTGCTCGCGCACGATTTCACGGCTCATGATCTTGTGAACGTGGTGCTGCAGTGCAGAGACTTCGCGCGACAGCTCTTCGATGCGATCGAAAGGCATGACACACACTTCGGCGTCTTCGAGCGCGACGGCATCGCAGGTGTGGTGATCGTTGACGATGCCATCCAGTCCGATGATTTCACCGGCCATCTGAAAGCCCGTGACCTGATCGCGTCCGTCTTCCGTGGCGACGCAGGTCTTGAAAAACCCGGTACGGATGGCATAGAGCGAAGTGAACGACTCGCCATTGCGAAACAGCGTACTTCCCCGTTTGATTTTTCGTCGTACAGCCACGACTTCATCAATCCGTTGCAGCTGCTGCTCGTTCAGACCAACGGGCATGCAGAGTTCTCGCAGGTTGCAGTTGGAGCAGGCGACTTTGATGGTTTGCGGATTCATGGACACTGGAGTCTGGTTGGGCAGGGATAATTGGTGTGTGGCTGGCGGGACGCGATTTGTGCGCTCGGCTGCTGACATGAATCAAATTGTCGCCGCTACGTCCGACCATCCTCTTGATTAAAGTCAAGGACGTTGGGCGAAGGGTACGGCACAGTACTGCTGCACGCAAGGATATTTTCCAATGACCGCTGTTTCACCAGAACTTCTGCGCCGTTTTGACGTGCCAGGGCCCCGTTACACCTCATACCCAACGGCCGACAGGTTTGTCGAAGCTTTTGGGCAGGAGGATTATGCCCTCGCGCTTTCGCAGCGTCGGCTTGGCACCACGGCGATGGCGTTGCCATTGTCCCTGTACGTCCATATCCCCTTTTGCGAATCGCTGTGTTACTACTGCGCTTGCAACAAAATCATCACCAAGCACCACGACCGTGCGGATGTGTACTTGCGCTACTTGAGCCGCGAGATTGATCTGCACACGGCCCATTGCGGCACCGGGCAGGTTGTCAGTCAGCTGCATTTGGGGGGGGGAACACCTACGTTCCTCTCGGACGATGGATTGCGGCAGCTCATGGCCACGCTGCGGCGCAGCTTCACTTTCGCCCCGGGCGGAGAGTACTCCATCGAAGTGGACCCACGCACTGTCACGGCAGATCGGCTGGCGGTGCTGGCCGAGTTGGGCTTCAATCGTCTGAGCTTCGGCGTTCAGGATTTCGATGCCGAGGTTCAGAAGGCCGTGCACCGCATCCAGCCCGCAGAGCAGGTCTTCGCGCTCGTGGAGGCGTCGCGCGCGCTGGGCTTTGAGTCGGTCAATGTCGATTTGATCTACGGGCTGCCACGCCAGACACCCGAGTCATTCGACCGCACTTTGGCTCAGGTGGTCCAGTTGCGCCCAGACCGGATTGCTCTGTATGCCTATGCGCACTTGCCAGATCGCTTCAAGCCTCAGCGGCGCATTCTCTCGACAGAACTGCCCGCGGCGTCAGCCAAGGTGACCATGCTCTCGCGCTCGCTGGACACTTTCATGGAAGCCGGGTATGTCTATGTGGGCATGGACCATTTTGCTTTGCCCACCGATGCTTTGGCCGTTGCCAAGCGGCAAGGGCGACTGCACCGCAATTTTCAAGGTTACAGCACCCAACCCGATTGCGACCTCATTGGCTTGGGGGTGTCGGCGATCGGCAGGGTGGGTGCCACCTACAGTCAGAACGCCAAGTCGCTCGAGGAATATTACGACCATCTGGACCAGGGACGTTTGCCTGTGGTGCGTGGATTGGCGCTGAACCGTGACGATCTGGTCCGAAGGGCTGTCATCATGGCGCTCATGTGCCAAGGTGAATTGCAGTTTGAACCCATTGACCAAGCGTGGCTTATTGATTCTCGGAAGTATTTTGCGCTCGAGCTGGAGCAGCTGGAGACCATGGCCGAACAAGGTCTTGTTGTGCTGAATTCAGAGAGCATCAAGGTGACGGCCATGGGATGGTTTTTTGTGCGCGGCATCGCAATGGTGTTTGACCGCTATTTGCAGGCGGACCGCAATCGGGCCAGGTTCTCACGCATCATCTAGCGTTGACTGAATGGACTGTGCACCCTAATAAATGCTTGCGCCTCTCGCCGTAACTGCCTTGTTCATGGGTCTCGCAGGCGGGCCCCATTGCTTGGCCATGTGCGCTGCACCTTGCGGTGCGCTGGTGGGGCAGGGCGGGGCGCGTTCCACTGCGGACGAAACCGGCAACGTTGCGGTTCAGGCAGTGCAGTGGGTTCCGCAAGGCGGCATGCCGCGCCGGTTGCTGGCGTTTCACCTTGGGCGCCTGTTTGGCTATGCCGGGGCGGGCGCGCTGGCAGCGCTGGCCATGGAGAGCCTGGCCTGGCTGACGCAGCAAACCATGGCCCTGAGTCCGGTATGGACCTTGATGCACGTTGCTGTCATGGCCTGGGGCTTGATGATGATGGTGCAGGCGCGTCAGCCGGTGTGGGTGGAGCGGGCCGGGCGCACGGCTTGGCGCCGCGTGCAACCTCTTGTCCGTGCACCTGGAGGGCTGATGGTGGCGGGGCTGCTTTGGGCCCTCATGCCTTGCGGATTGCTTTATTCGGCGCTGCTGGTTGCCGCGCTCAGCGGTGGTGCACTGCAGGGCGCCGTCACCATGCTGCTTTTCGGAGTGGGCAGCGGTCTTTGGCTTGTGGGTGGCCCTTGGTTGTGGGGCCGCTTGCGTACACGCATCAATGCGGTGCGCGCCAGCTGGGGAACCCGGCTGGCGGGGGCGCTACTGGTGGGGG
>NZ_QOZT01000077.1:0-18014 GCF_003345135.1 Acidovorax sp. BoFeN1 | reverse complement strand
CACGTCGGGTGGGCTTGCGCGACTGCTCGAATCCGTTGTTTTGATCTGCGGCCATTGCCAGGGTCTGCTGCTTCATCTGCGGATAACGTTTGAGAAGCGACAACGGTGGACCTTGATCAGCATTGCCTTAGGCCCAACGGGTGACTTTGGAATGAACGGAGCCCTGGTAAGCCGGGCACCTTGGCCGGGTTTCAAGGCCCCGGACCAGCAGCTGCGGCAAGTTGTGCGACGGCGGGCGGTCGTTGCACACCCGTAACCCGCGCAACCCGCGCCGCCCGTACAACCGGGCGCCGCTGCGGCGGCCATCCGGGGCCACCGCCACGGCCCACATGGGGGCGACCGCACTGGCCGGCACATCCACCCCTGCCACATCGCGCGATACCCTGTGGCACCCGGGGCTTCCATGCCCCCTCGCCTTTTGCGTCAGAATGTTTCGCAACCCAAGACTGCGCGCGCCCATGACCCCTCTTTTCCCAGACCACCTGCCTGCCGCCACGCTGCTGCCCCGCTCTACTCCCCCAAAGCCCTGCCGTTCACCACGCAGGCTGGCCTTGGCCGCCATTGCCGGGCTGGCATTGCTGGTGGGCGCGTGCTCTGACAAGGCTGCGCCCGCAGCGCCCAGCGGCCCGGTGGAAGTGGGCGTGGTCACCCTGGAGTCCGAGCGCCAGACCGTGACCACCGAGTTGCCCGGACGCACCAGCGCCTTCCTGAGCGCTGAGATCCGCCCCCAGGTGGGCGGCATCGTGCAGCAGCGGCTGTTCACCGAAGGTGCGCAGGTCAAGGCCGGCCAGGCGCTTTACCAGCTCGATGCCTCGGGCTTCCAGGTGGCGCTGGCCAGCGCCGAGGCCCTGGTGGCCAAGGCACAGGCCGGTGTGGGCACGGCCGAGGTCAACGCCCGGCGCAACGCCGAGCTGGTCAAAATCGACGCCATCAGCCGGCAGGTGTATGACGACAGCCAGGCCGCCGTGGTGCAGGCCCGCTCCGACCTGGCCGTTGCCCGCGCCGCGCTGGACAACGCCCGCATCAACCTGGGCTACACCCGCATCAAGGCGCCCATTTCGGGCCGCACCACCACCTCCACCGTCACGCCCGGCGCACTGGTCACCGCCAACCAGACCGCCGCGCTCACCACCATCTCGCAGCTCGATCCGCTGTATGTGGATGTCACACAGTCCAGCACCGAGGTGCTGCGCCTCAAAAGCGACCTGGCGCGCGGGCGCATACAGAAAAGCGGCCAGGCCGAAGCGCCCATCACCCTGCAACTGGAAGACGGCAGCCGCTACCCCCACCCCGGCAAGCTGCAGTTTGCGGGCGTGAGCGTGAACCCCGGCACCGGCGCCGTGACGCTGCGCGCCGTGGTGCCCAACCCCGACGGCCTGCTCATGCCCGGCATGTATGTGCGCGCCATTCTGGAAACCGGCATCAACGCGCAGGCGCTGCTGGTGCCCCAGCAAGGGGTGAACCGCGACACCGCAGGCAACGCCAGCGTGTTGCTGGTCAACGCACAAGGCAAGATCGAACGGCGCAAGGTTGTGGTGGAAACGGCCGTAGGCAACCGCTGGTTGGTGGGCAGCGGGCTGGCGGCCGGCGACCGCGTGGTGGTGGAGGGCTTTCAGCGTATCAAGCCCGGCGACACGGTGAAGCCGACCGAGGTGGTGGCCAAGCCAATGGCTGCCGCGGGTGCCACAGCAGCGCCTGCAGCGTCGGCTGCATCCGCCGCATCGGCTGCGCGCTGAGGGCCGGCCCGCCATGGCACAGTTTTTCATCAACCGGCCCATCTTTGCGTGGGTCATCGCCATCATCATCATGCTGGCCGGCGCCATGTCCATCAAGACATTGCCGCTGGAGCAATACCCCAACATTGCACCGCCGCGCGTGTCGATCAGCGCCAACTACACCGGCGCATCGGCCAAAACCGTGGAAGACTCGGTCACGCAGGTAATCGAGCAGCAGCTCAAGGGGCTGGACAACCTGATCTACATGGGCTCGACCAGCGACGCCTCGGGCAGCTCGCGCACCACGCTCACCTTCAATGCCGGCACCAACATCGACGTGGCCCAGGTGCAGGTGCAAAACAAGCTGCAGCAGGCCATGTCGCGCCTGCCGCCGGCCGTGCAAAGCCGTGGCGTCACCGTCACCAAGGGCGGCAACGACTACCTGATGATCATCACCTTCACCTCGCCCGACCCCAGCGTGTCGCAGGTGGACATTGGTGACTACATCTCCAGCAACCTCGTGGACGTGATCAGCCGCATTGACGGCGTGGGCGACGTGCTCACGCTGGGCACCGGCTACGCCATGCGCGTGTGGCTCGATCCGGGCAAGCTCGAAAAATACGCGCTCATGCCGTCAGACATCGGCAGCGCCATCAATGCGCAGAACGCGCAGGTATCGGCAGGCCAGCTGGGGGCCCTGCCCGCCGTGGGCGAGCAGCAGCTCAATGCCACCATCACCGCGCGCAGCAAGCTGCAAACCAAGGAAGAGTTCGAGCAGATCGTTCTCAAGTCCACCACCGACGGCGCCGCCGTGCACCTGAAAGACGTGGCGCGCATCGAGCTGGGCGCAGAAAACCTCACCATCACCTCGCGCCTGAACGGCCAGCCCGGCGCCAGCATGGGCGTGGTGCTGTCCGACAGTGCCAACGCCATGGCCGTGGCCACTGCCGTCAACGCCAAGATCGCCGAGCTGCAGCCGTTCTTTCCCTACCAGCTCAAACCCTTTACCAGCTACGACACCACGCCGTTCGTCAGCGCCTCGATCGAAGAAGTGGTCAAGGCCCTGCTCGAAGCCATGGTGCTGGTGGTGCTGGTCATGTACATCTTTTTGCAGAACTTCCGCGCCACGCTGATTCCGGCCATTGCCGTGCCGGTGGTACTGCTGGGCACCTTTGGTGTGCTGTCGGCAGCCGGTTATTCGATCAACACGCTGACCATGTTCGGCATGGTGCTGGCCATCGGCCTGCTGGTGGACGACGCCATCGTGGTGGTGGAAAACGTCGAGCGCGTAATGAGCGAAGAAGGCCTGTCCCCCAAAGAGGCCACGCGCAAGTCGATGGCCGAAATCACCCCGGCCCTGGTGGGCATTGCGCTCACGCTGTCGGCGGTATTCATCCCCATGGCGTTTTTTGGCGGCTCCACCGGGGTGATCTACCGGCAGTTTTCCATCACCATCGTGTCGGCCATGGTGCTGTCGGTGCTGGTGGCCCTCACGCTCACGCCCGCGCTGTGCGCCACCTTGCTCAAGCCCATTGCCAAGGGCCAGCACAGTCCCCATGGCGCACCCCGCAAGGGCATTGCGGGCTGGATTGACCGCTTTTTTGTGGGCTTCAACCGCCGCTTTGACCGCTCGGCCGACAGCTACCAGCGCGGCGTGGGCACCGTGGTGCGCCGGGGCAAACGCATGATGCTGGTGTATGTGCTGATCTGCGCCGGCATGGCGGTGCTGTTTTTGCGCCTGCCCACCTCGTTCTTGCCCAATGAAGATCAAGGCGCGATCTCGGTGCAGATCACGTTGCCGCCAGGCTCGTCCAACGCGCGGCTGCAGGCCGTGATGGCGCAGGTGCAAAAGTATTTTGCTGCCCAGCCCGATGTGGTCAGCTTCAACTCGATCACCGGTTCGGGCGGCGACCAGAGCTCGGCGCGCGGCTTTGTGCGGCTGACCAACTGGAGCCAGCGCACACGCCCCGACCAGAGCGCCGACGCCATTGCGCGCAAGGCCACCAAGGACCTGGCCGCCATCCGCGATGCGCGCATTTTCGTGCTGTTGCCGCCCGCCGTGCGCGGGCTGGGGGCCAATGCGGGCTTCAATTTTCAGCTCAAGGATTTGAACGGCCTGGGCCACGATGCGCTGGTGGCCGCGCGCGACAAGGTGCTCGAACTGGCCGCCAAGCGCCCCGAGCTGAGCAACACGCGCAGCACTAACCTCGACGACACCGCGCAGCTGGGCGTGGACATTGACGACAGCAAGGCCGGCGCACTGGGCCTGGCCACGGTGGACGTGAACAACACCCTGTCGAGCGCGCTGGGCGGCACCTATGTGAATGACTTTCTCAACAAGGGGCGCGTGAAGCGGGTTTACATGCAGGGCGACGCGCCGTTTCGCATGCTGCCGCAGGACGTGGGCCCCTGGACGGTGCGCAACAACCAGGGGCAGATGGTGCCGTTCTCGGCGTTTTCGAGCACCCGCTGGACCTATGGCTCACCCCAGTTGCAGCGCTACAACGGCAGCCCGAGCTACGAGTTCGTGGGCAGTGCGGCGGCGGGCGTGAGCTCGGGCGTGGCCATGGCGGCGGTTGAAGACATCATGAAGGAAATGCCCGCGGGCATTGGCTACGAATGGACCGGCGCCTCGTTTCAAGAGCGGCTGTCGGGCTCGCAGGCGCCGCTGCTGTATGCGGTATCGATTCTGTTTGTGTTTCTGTGCCTGGCCGCACTCTACGAAAGCTGGTCGGTGCCGTTTTCGGTGATTCTGGTGGTGCCGCTGGGCATTGTCGGCGCGCTGCTGGGCATCGGGTTTCGCGGGCTTTCCAACGACGTGTACTTTCAGGTGGGCCTGCTCACCACAGTGGGGCTGTCGTCCAAGAATGCCATTTTGATCGTGGAATTTGCCACCCAGCTGCAAGAGCGCGGCCGCAGCGTGCTCGATGCCACCCTGGAAGCCGTGCGCCTGCGGCTGCGGCCCATCTTGATGACCTCGCTGGCGTTCGGGTTCGGTGTACTGCCCCTGGCGCTGGGCAGCGGCGCCGGGGCGGGTGGCCGCCAGGCCATTGGCACCGCCGTGCTGGGCGGCATGGTGTCGGCCACCGTGCTGGGCATCTTTTTTGTGCCGGTGTTCTTTGTCCTGATTCGCGGTTACTTTGCCGAGCGCAAGGCAAAGCAGACTGCCAGCGAAACCGGAGCCGCCGCATGAGCCGCACCCCCCTGATCGCCCCCCGCCGCACCGTGGTGCGCGCCACCGCCGCCAGCGCACTGGCATTGCTGGCGCTGGCTGGCTGCACCAGCCTGGCGCCCGACTATGCGCGCCCCATGCTGCCCGTGCCCGCCACGCTGAACGGCACGAACGGCCCAAACGGGTCTGAGGGCACCGCGCTGGCGCCCGAGACCGGCCCCATGGGCTGGCAGGAATTTTTGCAGGACCCGCGCCTGCGCGAGCTGGTGGCGCTTGCGCTGCAAAACAACCGCGACCTGCGCGTGGCGGTGCTGGCCATCGAGAAGGCCCGCGCGCAATACGGCGTGGAGCAGTCCAACCGGTTCCCAGCCGTGGGCGCCACCGCCGCGGGCAACCGCACGCGCACGGCCGATGACCTGAACACCAGCGGCCGCTCGCCCACCAGCAGCCAGTACAGCGCGCAGCTTGGCTTCAGCAGCTACGAGATCGATTTTTTTGGCCGCGTAAAGAACCTCAACGAGGCTGCGCTGCAAGAGTTTTTGCGCACCACCGAAAACCGCCGCAGCGTGCAGCTGAGCCTGGTGGCCGAAGTGGCCAACGCCTGGCTCACCCTCGACGCCGATGGCCGGCGCCTGCAACTGGCGCAAGACACCCTGCGCAGCCGCCAGAAGTCATACGAGCTGACAGAACGCAGCCATGCCCTGGGCGCCGTCTCGGGCCTGACACTGGCGCAAACCCAGACCACGGTGGACACCGCCCGCACCGACGTGGCCGCCTTCACCAGCCAGGTAGCACGCGACCGCAATGCACTGGCCCTGCTGGCGGGCGCGCCGGTGCCTGCGGCTCTGCTGCCCGATGGCGCGAACCCGGCAGCCGAGGCATCACCTGCCCAGGCCGCACCGGCATCGAGATCGGCATCGACATCAACACCGGCGGCCGCCCTGCCCCACCTCGCAGCACCCGCCTCCGCCCTGCTGGCGGTGCCGGGCGACCTGCCCTCGTCGGTGCTGCTCAACCGCCCCGATGTGCGTGCGGCCGAATACACGCTGCGCGGCGCGTATGCCAGCATTGGCGCGGCCCGTGCCGCGTTTTTCCCCAGCATCACGCTCACGGCGTCGGCGGGCACCGCCAGCAATGCGCTGTCGGGCCTGTTTGACGGCGGCAACGGCACCTGGAGCTTTGCGCCACAGATCCGCCTGCCCATCTTTGATGCGGGCCGCAACCGCGCCAACCTCCAGATCGCCGAAACCGCGCGCGACACGGCCCTGGCCCAGTACGACAAGGCCGTGCAAACCGCGTTCCGCGAGGTGGCCGATGCGCTGGCAGAGCGCGCCACGCTGGCCGAGCGCCTGCAGGCCCAGCAATCGCTGCAGGCGGCCACCCTGAAGGCGCTGCAGCTGTCCCAAGCGCGCTACCGGCTGGGCGCCGACAGTTACCTGCCCGTGCTGGACGCCCAGCGCGCGCTTTACAGCGCGCAGCAGACACTGATCGGGCTGGCACTGGCCGAGCAGGCCAACCGGATCACGCTGTACAAGGTGCTGGGTGGCCGCTGGATCGACACCACCCCGGGTGACAGCACCGCAACGCCCGGCACCTGAAAGGGAGCGCAACGCAGCGCAACGCAGCGCCAGCGCAGCGCCCCGCGACAAAATGTTTCCAGACGCTGCAGAGTGCGCCGGTGCCTCTCGCCAAAAAAGGGGGCTGTCCCCTTCAGCGCCAAAAAAATAACACCATGCTGCTCCATCCCGATCACTGCCTGCCCATTCAAAAACCCGCGCACCAAGCCAGCGTTGCCGCGCTGCTCTGCACCATCGCCTTCAGCGCCGCCAGCGGCGCAGCCACTGCCGCAGCCGACGAGCTGCAAGCGCTCCCGCAAACCTGGTCGATCTATGTAGAGGCCGGGTATACCGACCACGGCGGCCCGGCCTGCGCACACGCACCGTGGGTTTGCGCGTGCCCCTGCAGTATTCGTGGTGGCAAGGGCGCATCCGCACGCACCTGGATGTGTATCTGAGCGACTGGCCTCCACGGCCGAACCGCCGGCGCGCCGCCACAACACCCAGCTGGGCGTGGTGCCCATGGCCCGCTACCTTTTTGCAGACGGGCAATCGCTCTGGTTTGTGGAGGGCGGCATTGGCCTGTCGTACCTGACGGCCACGCACCACACGCCCAACGGCCCCTTTGGCAGCCGCTGGAACTTCAGCGACCACCTTGGCGTGGGGCGCAACTTTGGTGCACAGCGGCAGCACGAGGTCAGCCTGCAGGCCAAGCACGTATCCAACGCCGGGCTGCGCAAGCCCAACCCGGGGGAAACGTTTGTGCAGATACGCTACGCCCACCGGTTTTAAACGCACAGCCCACCGGTTTCCATCTGGCGGCTGCGAGCACTCGCGCGCCCCTGGTCGGCCACCCGTCGACCAAATGGACCGACGAGCGTGTCATCAATCCTCCACAGGCCGCGAGGTTGCAAACACGCTGGAACGGCGCACGCACCAAGCTGGCCCATCCGCCTGTGTGGCTTGCACTGGCAAGGCCAACCGCTTCGTCGATTGCTATTTATTTAATAGCTAATAGCGCTTGATACATAAGCACTATAGCCATTTTTCACTTAAAACCACCATCTTTGCCACCTTTGGCACAGGTTTTGCATCACCCTGTGTGCGGCCACGATAGGCCGCATGTTCGGCCCGGTGCAATGGCGGATTGGGCTGACGAAGACGATGGCGTCCTTGCGAGTGTGTTGGCTACCCGGCCAGCCCACCGTGCGGACGCCTTTTTGTTTTTCCGAAACGCCTACGGGGGTCACGATGAAAAAATCCAGGCTGGTGATGGTGGGAAATGGCATGGCCGGCGTTCGCTCGCTCGAAGAGCTGCTGAAGATAGCGCCCGACCTTTACGACATCACGGTATTTGGTGCAGAGCCGCACCCCAACTACAACCGCATTTTGCTGTCGCCCGTGCTGGCCGGCGAGCAGACCATCGACGAGATCATTCTGAACGACTGGCAGTGGTATGCCGACAACCACATCACGCTGCACACGGGTTTCACCGTGACCGACGTGGACCGTGTGCGCCGCATCGTGCACGCCACCAGTGCAACGGGCGAGACCATCACCGCCGAATACGACCGCCTCATCATGGCCACGGGCTCCAACCCGTTCATCCTGCCCATCCCCGGCAAAGAGCTCCAAGGCGTGCTGGCCTACCGCGACATTGCCGACACGCAGGCCATGATCGACGCTGCCGCCACCTACAAACATGCGGTGGTCATCGGCGGCGGCCTGCTGGGCCTGGAGGCCGCCAACGGCCTCATGAAGCGCGGCATGCAGGTCACCGTGGTGCATGTGGGCGACTGGCTGATGGAGCGCCAGCTCGACGATGTGGCCGGCAAGATGCTGCAAAAGTCGCTGGCCGAGCGCGGCATGCAGTTTTTGATGGGCGCACAAACGCAGGAGCTGGTGGGCAACGCCGAAGGCCGCGTGGCCGCCGTCAAGTTCAAGGACGGCACCGAGGTGCCCGCCGACCTGGTGGTGATGGCCGTGGGCATACGCCCCAACACCGCACTGGCTGAAAAAATGCGCCTGCACGTCCACCGCGGCATCGTGGTGAGCGACACGCTGCAGACCACCACCGACGCGCGCATCTACGCCGTGGGCGAATGTGCTGCGCACCGGGGCATTGCCTATGGGCTGGTGGCGCCGCTGTTCGAGCAGGGCAAGGTGCTGGCCAACCATTTGGCCGAGTTCGGCATTGGCCGCTACCAGGGCTCGCTGACATCGACCAAGCTCAAGGTCACGGGCATTGATCTGTTCAGCGCAGGCGACTTTCAGGGCGGCGAGGGCACCGAAGAGATTGTCATGAGCGACCCGAGCGGCGGCGTCTACAAAAAGCTCGTGCTCAAGGACGACAAGCTCGTGGGCGCCTGCCTGTATGGCGACACGGTGGACGGCAGCTGGTATTTCAAGCTGCTGCGCGACGGCCGCACGGTGAACGACATCCGCGACAAGCTGATGTTTGGCGAATCCAACATGGGTGACGCCGGCCACCAGGGCCAGAACAAGGCCGCCGCCATGGCGGACACCGACGAAGTGTGCGGCTGCAACGGTGTGACCAAGGGCGCCATCTGCAAGGCCATCAAGGAAAAAGGCCTGTTCACGCTGGATGAAGTGCGCAAGCACACCAAGGCCAGCGCCAGCTGCGGTTCGTGCACCGGGCTGGTCGAGCAGATCATCATGTTCACCGCCGGTGGCGACTATTCGGCCACGCCCAAGACCAAGGCCCTGTGCGGCTGCACCGACCACGGCCACCAGGCGGTGCGCGATGCGATCCGCACCAACAAGCTGCTTTCCATCGCAGACGTGTTCTCGTTTCTCGAATGGAAAACGCCCAACGGCTGCGCCAGCTGCCGCCCGGCCGTCAACTATTACCTCATCAGCACCTGGCCCAAGGAAGCCAAGGACGACCCGCAAAGCCGCGCCATCAATGAACGCAGCCACGCCAACATCCAAAAGGACGGCACCTACAGCGTGATCCCGCGCATGTGGGGCGGTGAAACCACGGCCGACGAACTGCGCCGCATTGCCGACGTGGTGGACAAGTACCACATCCCCACCGTCAAGGTCACCGGTGGCCAGCGCATTGACCTCTTGGGTGTGAAGAAGGAAGACTTGGTCAACGTGTGGAAGGACATAGGCATGCCCAGCGGCCACGCCTATGCCAAGGCCCTGCGCACCGTCAAGACCTGCGTGGGCAGCGAGTGGTGCCGCATGGGCACGCAGGACAGCACGCAAATGGGCAAGGACATGGAGCGCGCCATGTGGCGCATGAATGCACCGCACAAGGTGAAGTTTGCCGTGAGCGGTTGCCCGCGCAACTGCGCCGAGGCCGGCATCAAGGACGTCGGAATCATCGGCGTGGAAAGCGGCTGGGAGATGTATGTGGCCGGCAACGGCGGCATCAAGACCGAGGTGGCGCACTTTTTCACCAAGCTCAAGACCGCCGAGGAAGTGCTGGAGTACACCGGCGCGTTTTGCGAGCTGTACCGCCAGGAAGGCTGGTACCTGGAGCGCACCGTGCACTACGTGAACCGCGTGGGCCTGGACTATGTGAAAAAACGCATTCTGCAAGACCCCGAAGGCCGCAAGGCGCTGTGGGAGCAGCTGCAGTTTGCGCTGGATGGCGAGCCCGACCCGTGGTTCGACTTTGACAAGGCGGCAGTGGACCAGCGCCAGTTCATCCCGATCTCCGTGGCCTGACCAGTTTTTATATCAAAAGTGCCTGAAACGCTTTACCCAAAAGCGCAAGCAGCTACAAAAGGAATAGCAATGACCGAATGGACCTCCATCTGCCGCGTGGACGATATCCCCGTGCTGGGCTCGCGCCGCGTGGCGCGCGCCCAGGGCCTGGACGTGGCCGTGTTTCGCAACACCTCGAACGAGGTGTTTGCCTTGCTCGACCGCTGCCCGCACAAGGGCGGCCCGCTGAGCCAGGGCATCGTGTTTGGCACCAGCGTTGCCTGCCCCATGCACAACTGGACCATTGGCCTGTGCGACGGCCAGGCCGCCGCCCCCGACGAGGGCTGCACGCCCAAGTTTCAGGTGCGGGTGGAAGACGGCACCGTGCTGCTCAACACCCACGAACTGGCCCACCACGCCCTGAGCGAAACGCGCCCCATCGCAGGGCCGCAGCGGCGCACGCCAGCCACCCCGGCAGCGTGATTTTGCGCACCCCGCGCCCACTTCACGCCCACCCAACGGCTTGCCACGCGCCGCGTGCAAGCCGGTATCCACAGCACCTTGGCACCGCTGCCAGACAGACCACAGAAAGAAACCCATGGCCTATCTCGTTCCCTCCGAATTCGTCACCAAGATGGTGGACGCCGGCGAATCCAAAATCTACATGTCCACCCGGGACACCCTGATCCGCGCCTACATGGCGGGCGCCATCCTGGCGCTGGCGGCGGTGTTTGCCGTCACGGCCACCGTCATGTCGGGCTCTGCACTGGTGGGCGCCATCCTGTTCCCGGTGGGCTTTTGCATGCTCTACCTGCTGGGCTTTGACCTGTTGACCGGCGTGTTCGTGCTGACGCCGCTGGCCTGGCTGGACAAGCGCCCGGGTGTCACCATCAAGGGCATCCTGCGCAACTGGGGCCTGGTGTTTACCGGCAACTTCCTGGGCGCGCTGACCGTCGCCTTCATGATGTCGTTCATCTTCACCTATGGCTTTTCGGTGGCACCCAACGAAATCGGCACAAAAATCGGCCACATCGGCGAGGCGCGCACCCTGGGCTACGCCCAATACGGCCTGATGGGCTGGCTCACCATCTTCATTCGCGCCATGCTGTGCAACTGGATGGTGTCCACGGGCGTGGTGGGCGCCATGATCTCCACCACCGTCAGCGGCAAGGTCATTGCGATGTGGATGCCCATCATGCTGTTTTTTGCCATGACCTTCGAGCACTCGGTGGTGAACATGTTCCTGTTCCCCTCGGGCCTGATGATGGGCGGCAACTTCTCGATCGTTGACTACCTGATCTGGAACGAAATCCCCGTTGTGCTGGGCAATCTGGTGGGTGGTCTGGCCTTTACCGGCCTGACGCTGTACGCCACCCACATCAAGACCGGCCCAAAACGCAAGCTCGCCTGATCGCCCGCCGAAACCGCCAGGTGCCCACACGGCAATGCACCTGGCGTTTCGAGCACGGCACCTCCAATCTGCAACCCTGAATCCGACCCCCTGAACGAACGGCGCGCCAATGAGCGACACCCTGAAAGTAAGCATTGGCCAGCACTCTGACAAGGGCTGCAAGGAGGTCAACCAGGACTTTCACGGCGCCTGCGTGCCACAGGGGCTGGCGCTGGCCGCCAAGGGGGTGGTGGTGGCACTGGCCGACGGCATCAGCAGCAGCGATGTCAGCCAGATCGCCAGCGCCGCTGCGGTGCACGGGCTGCTGCAGGACTACTACTGCACCTCCGACGCCTGGAGCGTCAAGCGCTCGGCACAGTGCGTGCTGGCGGCCACCAACTCGTGGCTGCACGCCCAAACCCAGCGCAGCCCCTACCGTTTTGACAAAGACCGGGGTTATGTCTGCACCCTCAGCGCGCTGATTGTCAAATCCGCCACCGCACACCTTTTTCATGTGGGGGACACCCGCATCTACCGGGTGCAGGGCAAGGCGCTGGAGCAGTTGACCGAAGACCACCGGGTGCGCCTGTCGGCCAAGCAAATCTACCTGGGCCGCGCGCTCGGCGTTCAGCCGCAGCTGGAGGTGGATTACCGGGCCCTGCCGGTAGAGCCCGCAGACACCTATGTGCTGACCACCGATGGCGTGCATGAACATGTCAGCGCCAGCTTCATCACGCAGGCCATTGAAGCCCACGCCACCGATCTGGACCAGGCCGCCCGCGCCATCGTGGAAGAGGCCCTGCGCTGCGGCAGCGACGACAACCTGACCATTCAGATCGTGCGCATTGATGCGCTGCCCCAACAGGACGCCAGCGAACTGCAACGCCAGCGGGCCACGCTGCAGTTGCCGCCCGTGCTGGAGCCCCGCGCCATGCTCGACGGCTACCAGATCGTGCGCGAGCTGCACGGCAGCCACCGCAGCCACGTCTACCTGGCCATCGACACCGACAGCGGGCAAAAAACGGTGCTCAAAACGCCCTCGATCGACCTGCAGGACAACGCCGCCGGCCTCGACCGTTTTCTGATGGAAGAGTGGATTGCGCGGCGCATTCACAGCCCCCATGTGCTGCAGCCCGCCCCTGCGGGGCGCAAGCGCGAGTACCTCTATGTGGCCATGGAATACGTGCAGGGCCAGACACTGGCCCAGTGGATGATTGACCACCCCAGGCCCGAACTGTCGGTGGTGCGCGACATCGTGGACCAGATCGCACGCGGCCTGCAGGCATTTCACCGCATGGAGATGCTGCACCAGGACCTGCGGCCCGAAAACATCATGATCGACACCTCGGGCACCGTGAAGATCATTGACTTTGGCTCGGTCCACGTCGCCGGCCTGGCCGAAAACGCGGTGCCCGTTGCCGACGATGGCGTTCCGGGCACCTTGCAATACGCAGCCCCCGAATACTTTCTGGGCGAGCCGGGCACGCCGCAATCGGACCTGTTCTCGCTGGGCGTCATCACCTACCAGATGCTCACCGGGCGGCAACCCTATGGCACGCAGGTGGCCGGGATTCGCACCCGGGCGGCCCTGATGAAGCTGCACTACGCCAGCGCGCTGGACGAACACCGCGCCATTCCGGCGTGGATGGATGCCGTGCTGCGGCGTGCGGTGCACCCCAACCCACTCAAAAGGCAGGAAGCGTTGTCCGAGTTTGTGCACGACCTGCGGCAGCCCAGCGCTGCCTACCTGGGCCGCGCACGCCCTGCGCTGTATGAGCGCAACCCGATGGTGTTCTGGCGCGCCATTGCGCTCGTTCTGGGGGCCACCGTGGTGGCGTTGCTGGCGGTAATTCAGCACCTGCGCTGACGCAACCGCAACCGCAACCGCAACCGCAACCGCCACCGCTTCCGGCACCGCTCAGCGCGTGCCCGGCACATACCCAGCGCATGCCCAGCGGCTGGCCCGCATCACTTTCACACGCCTGCTGCACCACGGCACGGCTTTGCACCTGCCCACACGACGCTCCCGTTCTGGAGCGCCCCGTTGCACCAGGCTGGTGCCAGCCTTGCGTCCGTGCCCCATCCGGATCGTGTCAAGGCCGGTGTCAGGCGCCACGCGGGCTGGCACATGTATTGCGTTGCATGTGCGAAGGCCCGGCAGGGGCCCGTGAACCCGGGGTGCAATGGCGCAGTCTGGGGGCACACAGACGAAGGCGTCTGCACCTGCGGTTTCCAAACCTCGAAGCCGCAGTGTGTAGACGCCTGCTTTTTTTTGAGATTTGCCTTGGGAGCCGTGATGAGAAATTTCATGCAAGCGATGTGGGAAACCAGCGTACTGGCGTCTGCCCTCACCACCAGCACATTGTCACTATAAAAACAATAGCTACTAGCGCTTGATACATAAGCACTTGACCCCAAAAAGCCCCCAAAAACACACAAAACTCCACGCCATGCAAGAAACCAAATCCACCTGCCCTTACTGCGGCGTTGGCTGCGGCGTGATCATCGAAAGCCACGGCCCCCAGATCACCGGCGTGCGCGGCGATCCCACCCATCCTGCCAACTTCGGTCGCCTGTGCACCAAGGGCTCCACCCTGCACCTCACCGCCAGCAGCCCCATCACGCTGCAGACTCGTTTGCTGCAGCCCCTGCGCCGCGCGCAACGTAGCGATGCGCCCCAGCCACTGTCGTGGGACGCCGCCCTGGGCCTGGCCACCGAAAAATTTGCCGACATCATCCAGCGCCACGGCCCCAACGCCGTGGGCTTTTATGTCAGCGGCCAGTTGCTCACCGAGGACTACTACGTCTTCAACAAGCTCGCCAAGGGCCTGATCGGCACCAACAACATCGACTCCAACTCGCGCCTGTGCATGAGCAGCGCCGTGGCGGGCTACAAGGCCACTCTGGGCGCCGACGCGCCGCCCGCTTGCTACGACGACGTGAACCACGCACAGTGCCTGTTCATCGTGGGCAGCAACGCGGCCTGGGCGCACCCCATTTTTTTTCGCCGCATTGAAGACGCACGCGCCGCCAACCCGGGCATGAAGATCATCGTGGCCGACCCGCGCCGCACCGACACCGCCGGCATGGCCGACCTGTTTTTTCCCATCCAGCCGGGCAGCGATGTGATGCTGTTCCACGGCATGCTGCACCTCATGCTGTGGGAGGGCTGGACGGACGCCGAGTACATCGCCGCGCACACCACGGGCTTCGATGAACTCAAGGCCCTGGTGCGTGAAGCCACGCCCGAGCGCGTGGCCCAGGTGTGCGGCATTTCGGTGGCCGACCTGACCACCGCCGCAAGATGGTTTGCGGGCCTTGACGGGCAGGAGGTCGCCACAGGAGCCAGCGGCGCCCCGCAGCGTCGCAAACCCACCCTGAGCCTGTACTGCCAGGGCCTCAACCAGAGCAGCAGCGGCACGGCCAAGAACGCTGCACTCATCAACCTGCACCTGGCCACGGGCCAGATCGGCAAGCCCGGCGCGGGGCCGTTAAGCCTGACCGGCCAGCCCAACGCCATGGGCGGGCGCGAGGTGGGCGGCCTGGCCAACCTGCTCAGCGGCCACCGTGACCTGGCCAACCCGCAGCACCGCGCCGAAGTGGCTGCGCTGTGGGGCGTGGCCGATGTGCCCAGCCAACCCGGCAAGACAGCAGTAGAGATGTTTCAGGCCGCCGCCGACGGCGACGTCAAAGCCCTGTGGATTGCCTGCACCAACCCCGCGCAGAGCATGCCCGACCAGGCCACGGTGCGCCGCGCGCTGCAGCGGGCCGAGTTTGTGGTGGTGCAAGAGGCCTTTGCCACCGCCGAAACCTGCGCATATGCCGACCTGCTGCTGCCCGCCACCACCTGGGGCGAAAAAACCGGCACCGTGACCAACAGCGAGCGCCGCATCTCGCGCGTGCGCACTGCCGTTCCCGCCCCCGGCGAGGCGCGCCACGACTGGGCCATTGCAGTGCAGTTTGCGCACCAGCTGGAGGCGCGCCTGCGTCCCGGCCAGCCCACGCTGTTCCCCTACACCACCGACCACGCCGACCAGGGCGCACAGGCCGTGTGGAACGAACACCGCGAAAGCACACGCGGGCGCGATCTGGACATCACGGGGCTTTCGTGGACTCTGCTCGAATCTGCCGGCCCCCAGCAATGGCCGTGTCCTGCGAACCTTACCGAAAACGGCAATGACGACAACAGCGCAACCACGTTGCCAACCCGAATGCGCGACATCGGCAAGGCCCGCCTGTACGAAGACGGCATCTTCCCCACCGCCGACGGCCGCGCCCGCTTTGCCGCGCACGCCTGGCAGCCCACGGCCGAGCAGCGCGAGTCGCGCTACCCCTTCAGCCTGACCACGGGCCGCCTGCGCGACCAGTGGCACGGCATGACGCGCACCGGCACCCTGGGCCGCCTGTTCGGCCATGTGGCCGAGCCCTGCGTGCAACTGCACCCGCACGACATGGAGCGGCGCCAGCTCAAAAACGGCGACCTCGTGCATGTGACCAGCAAGCGCGGCTCCATCGTGGTGCCCGTGCAGGCCGATGCCACGCTGGGGTTGTCGCAGGCCTTCATGGCCATGCACTGGGGCAGCGATTTTTTGAGTGGGTGCTCGTCCACCGGCGAGCGGCTGGCGGGCGTGAATGCGCTCACCACTTCGGCGTTTTGCCCCACCTCCAAACAGCCCGAGCTCAAGCACGCCGCCGTGAAGGTGCTCAAGGCCGAGCTGCCCTGGACCCTGCTGGCCATGGCCTGGTTGCCGGCCGACAGCGCCCAGGACGTGCGCGAGGCGTTGGCCGCGCTGATGGCGCAGTTTCCCCTGTTCCAGTTCACGAGCTGCGTGCCCTTTAGCAACAACACACCCTTGAACGAACCCGGCCGCGAGCGCATGGGCGTGCTGCTGCGCGCCGCCGCCCACGAGCCGCCGCCCGACGCAGTCATTGAACGCATCGAGGCCCTGATAGGCCTGGCCACCGCCGACACCTTGCGCTACGCCGATCAAAAGCGAGGCCAGCGCCGCGCCGCCCGGCTGGTGCGCCACGGCAGCGCCACCATGCTCGAAGCCATCGTGCTGGCAGGCGACACCAGCGCCGAAGGCTGGCTCAAGACCCTGCTGCAGGAAGAGCTGCCCGCCCAAAGCTACGGCCGCCTGCTGCTGGTGCCCGGCGCCAAGGCCCCGGTGGCCGTGCAGTCGCGCGGCAAGCCGGTGTGCACCTGCCTGAACGTGACCGACGCTGCCATTACTGCCGAGCTGGCGCACTGCCACGGCACCGACGCTGACCGCCTGGCGCAACTGCAGGACAAGCTGCGCTGCGGCACGAACTGCGGCTCGTGCCTGCCCGAGCTCAAACGCATGGTGCGCAGCACAGGGCCACTGGCGTCCATGCACATGGCGCAGGCTGCCACATAACCAAGAGTTGCCTGGATTGCGCCAGAATAGCGGCCCACCCTCCTACATCCCCACAACCACCGCACCAGGACTTGTGCAAGAGGGCTCCGGTTAGGCTTTTTCGGCGCAGACAGTACGCCTGTACGGCAAGCCGAAATAACGACGCTAGAGCCCTATTGCACAAGTCCCGCCACCAAAAAACATGGGCATTAGCCAGTACATCAAAGAAATCGGTCGCGGCCCCCGCGGCTCCAAGCCACTCACGCGCGAGCAGGCGGCAGACCTGTTTGGCCAGCTGCTCGACGGCAACGTGACCGATCTGGAAATCGGCGCCTTCTGCCTGGCCATGCGCATCAAGGGCGAAACGCCCGAGGAAATGTGCGGCTTTCTCGACGCCGCCCACAGCCGGATGGCGCTTTTCCCGGCCAGCGACCGCCCCGTGATCGTGCTGCCCAGCTACAACGGTGCGCGCAAACTGCCCGTGCTCACGCCGCTGCTGGCGCTGCTGCTGGCGCGCGAGGGGCTGCCCGTGCTGCTGCATGGCATGCGCACCGAGGCGCGCCGCACCCTGGCATCGGATGTGCTGCTGGCGCTGGGCGTTCCCGCCCTCACAGCGCCGGAAAAAATAGCAAACGGCAGCGTGGCCCATATCGAGACCGGGTATCTGCATGCCGCCCTGGCACGCCTGCTGAAGGTGCGCGAGGTGGTGGGGCTGCGCAATGCGGGGCACAGCATCGTGAAACTCATGAACCCCTGCGCGGGCCCCGCCGTGGTGGTGACCAGCTACACCCACCCCGAGTATTACGACATGCTGCAGGCCACCTTTGGCGCGCTGCACATGACCGCCCTGCTCTCGCGCGGCCTCGAAGGCGAAGTGGCGACCGACCCGCGCCGCACGCCCCGCTACGATGCCTTCGTGGCCGGCGTGCACC
Organism: Acidovorax sp. BoFeN1; assembly: GCF_003345135.1. Lineage (NCBI taxonomy): Bacteria > Pseudomonadati > Pseudomonadota > Betaproteobacteria > Burkholderiales > Comamonadaceae > Acidovorax > Acidovorax sp. BoFeN1. The sequence goes on along the minus strand of NZ_QOZT01000077.1, from coordinate 193 downwards.
AGCTGCTGCAAGAGCAGCAACCCGGCACCGCAGCCGACGTGCCAGGCCTGCCCACCGAGATCGACATCGACACCACGGCGCGCTACACGCAAGACGTGCTGGACGGCCGCCTGCCCGTGCCGCCAGCGCTGGCGCAGCAGGTGGAACACATCTTGCATCTGGCTGCGCAAACACCACCGCACGCCCCATGAAC